>CAYZJX010000006.1:0-21663 GCA_964479035.1 uncultured Desulfurococcaceae archaeon | reverse complement strand
TTACTCATAATCCCACATACACTTTTCTCATTACCGAAATATCTTATAAATGAAGCACCATATCCCTAAATGAAATTTTATTACAGCTTTAAGAACAGGTAAACAGTAGGTGTTACTTTAATATATTAAAAGCCGTAATACTTTAACTATACTGCAACCTATACCTAGCCCTATACCTAGCTATAAGATAATGACTACATTAGACTTGCTACCATTTAACTACCTAACAAGAAGGACTGATATAGGTACATTAACTATTATTGAAAGCGCTGTGGACCCTATCACTATTTCTTCTGATACTGTTCTACCCCTAGCTGCTATAATTATTAAGTCGTAATTACCCTCTATAGCTTCTTCAATAATTTTAGTAGCGGTTGATTGACTATTTCTATCAAGATCCACTATTTTAATATCCATATCAATACCTGCACCTGATGCCTCACCTTCCAGTTTCTTCCTTACCTCATTAATGCTTAATGAGCTGTCATTAACTATAAATGCAGTAATTTTTGACCCGTACCTCTTGGCAAAGTCTAAAGCTATCTTTAATGCACGAGTACTTGCGGCTGATCCGTCGAAAGGTAATAATATTCTTCTGAAGAAGTAGCTAACCTCATAGGTAGGCTCCCTAATATATGTCACAATAATCACCCCCAATACTGAATTCATAATCAATTAGCCTTATTGATTTTAAAACTTTCACTATCTATCACCAAAGAACTTCTTAGCTGAGATTCTCAGTGCTTGTACAGCAGGCAATGGCTCACCTGATAAAGCAACCAGCAATGCACCACCACCTGTTGAAACATGCATTCCCTCTCTCCTAGCTTCCTTAATCATAGCTGCTAGGTGACCGCCACCAATAACTACAAATGCTTGACTCTCTATAGCTGCCTTAAGTAATTCTTCAGTGCCCCTTCTAAATCTCGGGTCTTCAACATATCCTGCTGGACCACGCAGTACAACAATTTTAGCTTCCTTAATTAATTCACTGTACATTTCCAGCGAGTAAGTGCCTATATCTAGCGGCTTACCCTCAACACCAAATACAGGTTCTTCAATTATGTCACCATTACTTTTAAGAACTTTATAGTCGTATGGAGTATCTACTGGCGCGCCTGATAAGAGTACCCTCCTTGCTCTGGGCACTAAGGAGAAAAGACCCATTTCCTCGAGCACTCTCTTTACTGACTTACTGACTCTGCCACCTTTTGCGACATGAAATGTAAGCCCAACCAGTCCACAAGTGAGTATTCTGTCCGCTATTTTTCTCTTCGTTAGGTACTCTATTATCCTAATAGTATCATGGACCTTAGCGCCACCCAGCACAAATACTCTAGGTGGAGAGGACGACTCCGTTATTCGTTCTAATGCACCCAACTCCTTTCGCATTAATTCACCAATAACCGACGGTAAAACTATTGGAAAACCTACAATTGATGGTTGCGACCTATGTGCTGTAGCGAACGCGTCAAAGACAAAATAATTAAAATACTGTGCGAGCCTTCTGACAAGGTACGTTCTTGACTGAACCTCAGGTGATGACTCGATCATTTCTTCCGATACAAATCTAACGTTATCCAGTAGCAGCACTTCACCCTGCTTGACAGACTTTATGGCCTCTATGGCCGCAGGTCCCATAACATCTTCGATAAACCTCACTTCCACGCCTAAGTACTTACTTAAGAGTTCCCTGTGAGGATGCAAAGATATGAAGTCCTTGCCACCTGGTCTACCTTGGTGAGTTACCAGGACCACACCTGCACCACTTTCTAGGAGTTTCCTAATAGTTGGTATATGCGCTTTTATTCTCGCATCATCAAGTATAGAGCCGCCCTCACCTATAGGGCAGTTAAAGTCTACTCTAACTAAAACACGTCTATTACTTAAGTCAATATCATCTAAACTAGGTAATCGTGGAGAATACACCCCATGACACCTAGAATATATTGAGATGTGATCCTTAATACTTTTTGATATAATAAGTTGATGCTATGTAGCAGAGGAGGTATAATATGGAATATATAAGTATGTGCGGGCATAACGTTATTTATTGCGGGGAGAGTTGTATCCTGGGTTCTGACTTGAAGTTATGGAATCTTAGCCGCGACGGAATTAGAGAAGCCTTAAAGCGTGGCGATATTACCGTCTGTGTTGTGGGTTTAGGGGGTGTTGGGCTTGCCATTGCTACTGTCTGGCTTAGACACGGTGCACGAGTAATCGGTGTAGATATTGATAAGAATAAAGTTAATTTACTAAACAAAGGTACTGTACCACACCCTGAAGAGATCGTGAGAGCAACAATATCTTCGAATGTAGCTAATGGCAGGTTTACAGCAACAACAGATCTTATTAAAGCAACTAAAATGTCGGACATAGTCAATGTCATAGTACCTTTAGTGTACCATGACTATTGCCCGGATTTCAGTGCTCTTGATGATGTCTTTACTAAAGTTTCTCAAAGTCTTGATGTGGGACATACAGTAATTTTAGAGACATCAGTACCTCCTGGAACAACAGAGTACAGGGTCAGGAGAATTCTTGAGAATTCCTCAGGATTGCTGGCAGGCAAGGACTTCGCCCTAATATACTCGCCTGAGAGAGTTATGATAGGTCATGCTGTCGAAGATATAGAGCGCAGGTATCCTAAAATTATATCAGGTATAGGCAAAAAATCAATTGATATTGCCGTAGCGCTCTATTCAAATATATGTGAGGCTGGTGTCATAGTGGTCTCCTCACCTAGAGTAGCTGAATTCGCTAAGCTTGCCGAAGGTATATATAGAGATGTTAATATCGCCTTAGCTAATGAGCTTGCTAGGTTAGCCAGAGTTATTGGAGTAGACTTTAGTGAAGTCAGAAAAGCAGCTAACTCACAACCATACTGCCATCTTCATAAGCCAGGCGCAGGTGTTGGAGGTTTATGTATTCCGATATACCCAATGCTTATGGAATGGACTGCTGAATTGAATAGAGTGCGTCTTGAATTAGTTCTTACTGCCAGAATAATTAATAAGCAACAACCGCTTTATCTTACATCACTCTTGCTTGAGGGACTGAGTACTGCTAATATTAAAATAGATAGTAGTGTCAAGGTAGCCGTGCTTGGCTTAGCTTTTAGAGGTGATGTACCTTCTGCAGCTAAGTCACCTACGTATGACTTAGTAAGATCGCTTAAAGAGCTGGGACTCACCGTGGTTGTTCATGACCCATTAATCAGTGATGACATGAAATTACGTGAATTAGGAGTTAAGTTAAGTAGCAATCTGAGTGAAGTTTTACACGGATGCACGGCTGCTGTGGTGTCAACCGACCACTCACAATATAGGGAATTAAGTACATTTGATATATTAGAAGCTTCGGGTAGTACTAAGATAATTATTGTGGATGGAAGAGATATTCTCAAGTTACAGGAATGTGGCGGGCGCGTACTATATACAAGCACTAGTAAGCCATGGATATGGCTCTAGCAGCCTCCTGCAGTCTATATAATAACTTTAATTTAGTAATGAATAAATTGAATTTGAAAAATAAGTAAGCATTAAGTAGTTAGCACATCACTTACTATTCTATCTCTTCCATAGCGCTTAAAGTATTCGACTAGTTCATTAATCGGCTCACTGAGTATTACGTATGGTATCGTAAGCATTTTCTTTCTTGTATAGTCTAGCATATAATAGCTCCACTCCCTCACAATTCTAACTTCACGGAGCCTATCTAAAAATATGCTGAAGTTAAATACCTCATTAGCTGGCAATGAGCCAAGTATTAAACCAACTCCTTCAATCGGGTTGAATAGTGCGTAATCAAAGTATGGATGTGCTACAAGTGCCTTACCTACTCTGTGGAGCTCCGCAGGATTACCCCTTAGTATAGTGGCTACACTTACACTGGTATACTCCCTAAGCGGCGCTGAAATTAACTTAACGCCTCTAATCACCCCTCTAGCCTCAATATGGTTTTTGAAATGCCTGAGTACCCTAATGTAGTTTATCGATGTTACTGGCCTGAATTCCCTATTTAGGTCCTCTGTTATTTTCTTTAGTGAGATAAACGGGTTTTTCTCTAATTCCTTAATTATAAATAAGTCTATCTCATCAAACTTACCTCTCCTAAGTGCAGCACCGGGTACTGCTTCCTTAGGAGAAGATTTAATAGTACTTAAGAGTTCATCCCAGTCAAGTCTAATCACATTTGCCTTAGGGTCATAATACTTTCTTAAATTTGGTTTAGCTGGTATTGAGTACGTCAGCTTAATAACTTCCCTAGGCTCTCTCGGTAGGGCTCCCGCCAAGCTATTGACTAATGTTTCACTCATACCTCGGGGTACTAGATAAATAAGAAAGGTCCCCCAAGGTAGTAGCGGAGCATAATACCTCAGTGTACTCTTAAAAACCCTTTCATAATCCATATATTCATCAAGAATTATTGTAACTGCTTCTAAGCCCAGTCTCAAAATGTCTACGTCAGCAGTAAACTTGAAGCCTTTTTCCCTTAGTACATTCATGAACTTCCAAATAGTTGATGCATGAAGGCCCATATCTTCTGCAACCCTAGTAATTTCCGGTATATAATCGTAACTCTGAACCTGTTCTATGAAGTCTACAAGAGAAGGATTCAGTACTCTCTTAGAATATTGCCTAAATCTGTCTAAGGCGTCATTAATTGAAGACTTACTGCTCAAAGACAGGGTACCCTATATTATTCGTTAACATTTATTTATAAGATTTACTAGTAAAGGTATACGTTAAAAATACTTATGTGTATTAGAGTTTACGATAAATTTAGATATGGAAAAAATTTTTACCAATTAAAATGTTTAAACACACTTATGATGATTATAGGCAATGACAAGAGAAGTTAAAGATTCTATACTATTAATACTCTCTAACAAGTAATTATTCTGTTTAGATTGTACTAGTAGCTGTAGATCAAGGAATATACTAATGAATCTCAACTATATTACCTAGTTCTGAATGTATCTTGTACCCAGGCAACTTCCTAATGTACGACTTGAATTTATCTGACTTAAGTTCTTTTATGAAGACCTTAATACCCTTCTTTCTTAGTCTTTCTAGAGGAATTACAAAGTCAAAGTACTCCCATGTTACAGGTATAAAGTTGAGACCATAACCATCAGCTACTGACCTAATAGTGAAGCCCACATCAGCTTTCCCTCTTGCTATAGCTGATGCCACTTCCTCATGTGTGACTGCCTCCTCGTTATATCCCTTAATCCTAGATCTAAGATTTTCTGAATTAACTTCCATCCCTAATTTTGCTGCCTGCTCAAGTATGAAGTTATCAGCAAATACTCTTGTTCCAGAACCTCTATTTCTGTTTATGTACCTTAAGTATCCATTAAGAAGACCACTAATTACGTCCCTTAATGAGACATTATCACCTAGTCTGTGAATTATTCCTAATTCCCTCTTGTAACCCTTTACAATTACAGCATAATTTGTTAGCCAATACTTCCTTATATATGGAATATTGTATGTCTTAGTTCCTGGATCATAGAGATGTATACCTGCTACGTCAGCCTCACCTAATGAAAGTGCTGCCAATCCGCACCCTGAACCCACCCAGAGAACCTCTACCTCAGTAATTCCGGAGTCCCTGAGCAAACCCACTAAATACTCCACAGCTGGGTCATGACTTCCCATATACACTAAGTCCGGCAGCTTAATACGGAAGTCAGCTTCCTTGATGTCAAATCTGACTCTCGTTAATTTTTCGAAAAAATCAACATAAGTTCTTAGTAGTTTTACTCCTTCATTAGTGAGCTTAGTACCTCCACCTCTCTTACCGCCGCGTTTAGCCTCAACAATTCTGATGCCTAAGATCCGTTCAATTCTCGCTATAGTCTCCCAAGCTCTTGAGTACGGTATGCCGACTTTTTTTGCCGCTGCTAAAATTGAGCCGTATTTCTCTATCATAGCGAGAAGCCTGGCTGATGCGTCATCCAGCACTGTATGTCCTTCATACTCTAGGACAAGCACTACTTTAGGAGTAAGTTTCTTACTCAAATTAAAGCCCATAATTTACGTACGCACTGAAGTACTAATATCTAACCCTAGAATAGCATTATTAATAACTCCCTGACTGCGAACACTCCTTAAACATATTTTAAGTACTTTCTAATTAGTTTGATGTGTGGTGTTATAAATGAGGAAAATATCTGAGAGAATTAAAGAACTACCTCTTTCTCCGCATAGATTACTTGTAGCTAAGGTTGATGAGCTGAGAAGACAAGGAAGAACAGTGTACAATTACTCTGCAGGTCAACCTGGACTTCCACCTGATTCTGAAGCCCTTAAAATATTCTATGAAAATGTAGTGAAGAACCCCTTCGATCACTTTAGGTACATTGGATCGCAGGGACTGCTTAAACTTAGGGAAGCTGTCTCTGAGGACTTAAAGAAATATGGAGGAATAGAAGTCAGTCCAGACAACATAGCCATAGTTACTGGTGGCATAGATGGCATAATACTTACATTATACGCTGTAACCGACCCAGGAGATGAAATACTGCTATTCGACCCGTGCTACAGCATGTACTGGGGTGCTGTTAAGTTCTTAAAGCTCAAGCCTAAGTCATGCAGACAGTCCGTGGACACAGGCTTCCAACCCGACCCAGAGTGTATTAAAGAGTCAGTAAGCGCAAAAACAGCTGCAATATTCTTCGCTAGTCCTGACAATCCAACGTCAAGAGTAATAAATGAAGAGGTAGCTAAGACCGTAGCTGACATAGCTGCAGAGAAGAAAATCTGGATTATATACGACGTAGCATATAAGCATATAATTTATGAGGGACAGCACATCTGGTTAGAGAAGTATGTTAGTGACCCTGACATCTTAATTAACATAGCATCATTTTCAAAAGACATAGCAATACCTGGGGGAAGGTTAGGCTATGTCTATGGACCTAAAGAAATTATTAAAGAGATAGTTAAGCTAAAGGGTTACTTAAGCATCACAGCACCAGTACCTATGCAGTGGCTTGCCTACTACTACCTATCAAGCGGACTAAAGGAGAAGTACCTAAGGTATGCTCTTGAGGTCTATAGAAAGAGAAGAGATACGGCCTATGAAGCATTTAGAAGATACTTACCCGAAGCAAAAGTATGGAAACCGCCAGCAAGCATGTACCTATTCCCAGACATGAGCGCATATTTAGAAAGACTAGGTATGAATGATATTGACTTCACGTTTAAGTTAGCTGAATCAAAGGCTGTAGTAATGTTACCTGGCTCGATATTTGGTGAGGCAGGGAAGAACCACCTTAGGGTAACGTTCGTAACACAACCAGAAGATAAGCTAGAAAAAGGTATTCGACTTCTGGCTGAATTCATAAATGAATTGAAAAAAGAGCAGTAAATTATTTTTCCTTTTTGCTTTTTACTTAGATTATGCTTTTAAGTTAATTATCAAGTTTATTTACTTAGACACCTAGTACTTCCTTAATTAATGCTGCTCTAATATACATACCATTCTTTGCCTGCTCAAAGTACTTTGCCTGTGGCAGCTCATCAACACCTGGATCCAGCTCCCAAACCCTGGGTAGCGGGTGCATTATTATTGGTATGCGGCTGAACTTACTTAGAAATTCTTTGTCAATCTTATAGCTTCCCTTAAGTCTCTCGTACTCACTTGGGTCTTTAAACCTCTCTTTCTGCAATCTAGTTACGTAAAGTACGTCAAGTTTCTCCATGACTTCAGATACATCATTAACTTGATAATATGTCACCTTCCCCTCAATATTCTTCAGCACCTCCTCCCTTATTTGAAGTGCACCTGGTGCAATATAGTATATTATTACGTCGTTAAACTTAGAGAGCAAATAGGATAGACTGCTTGGTGTCCTACCGTACTTTAAGTCACCCATTATCCCGATAGTCAGTCCATCAACCTTGCCAAGCTCTCTCCATATAGTATAGACATCTAGTAATGCCTGTGTTGGGTGCTCATTAGGTCCGTCACCACCATTAATTATTGGCGCTTTAATCATTCCGGCAATTTGCTCCGGAAAATGGGGCTTTTTCTGCCTAAGAACTATTACATCCGGGTCATAACCATCTATAATTTTTAGCGTATCTATATCTGTTTCACCCTTAGCTAGACTTGAAGCACTCACTTCAAAATCTATTACTTCACCACCGAGTCTAATCATGGCAAATTGAAAGCTCAGCTTAGTTCTTGTACTAGGCTCTAGGAAGACAGTGGCCATTACCTTTCCCTTAGCGTAGTCAAGAACACCTTTCTCATTTATCTCCTTACGCAGCTGTTCAGCAAGCTGAAATAGATCCTCTACCTCCGCTCTTTCAAATTGAAGGGCTGAGATTATGTCCTTACCTTTTAACGAACCCAACCACTACCACCCTTACATTGGTTAACTAGCTTAGCGGAGAATTAAAAGTTTTACTTAAGTATGTCCTTTCAGTTATAAATAAGTGTGGGCATGGAAAATAGTTATGTACTATTTTTATTAAATTTGCTTGCTCTTACTTACATGGAATTTTAATTCTTCTGCCGCCCTCTTAATTGCCCTAACTATGTTTACGTAACCAGTACATCTACAGAGATTACCGCGTGTGTATTCCCTAATGAATTCTTCGTCAGGGTCAGGATTCTCCTCAAGTAACTTCTTAGCTACTAGTATGAAGCCCGGTATGCAGTAGCCACACTGAATAGCACCTTCCTCAATGAATGCTCTTTGAATAATATTAAGCTCACTATCTCTCACAAGACCCTCAGCAGTTACTACCTCCTTACCATCAACTTCTATCGCTAATGTAAGGCACGAAAGTACAGGCTCACCATCTATTAGGACAGTACATGCACCACACTCCCCAATACCGCAGCCATACTTAGGGCTCACAACACCTAGCTTTTCTCTCAATACATTAAGTAGTAATTCATTATTCTCTACATAAATGCTGACAGGCCTACCATTAAGCTTAAACCTAATTACCTTACCCACTTACGGTCACCTCCTACTGATTCTTTCATAAGCCTTAAGGAGCGCGTCCTTAACAATTACCCCAGAAACCTCCCTCCTATACTCTACTGTTGACCTGATGTCAGTTATTGGCTTAACCTCGGTCTTAACTATCTCAGCCGCCTTCCTAAGGGTTTCCTCATTTAATTCCTTGCCTACTAAGAATTCCTCAGTCTTGCAGGCCCTAATAGGTGTTGGTGCTACAGCTCCTAATGCAATTCTGACTAACTTAATTATGTTGCCCTCAGTCCTCAAAGCAACAGCTACGTTCACTTTCGCTAAGTCCATAGCCACTCTAGCTATTTTAATGAATGCTGACCCCACGTCCTCCAGTTGGTAGGGTACCTGAATTTCAGCTAGGATCTCATTTGGCTTTAGTAAGGTCTTTCCAGGACCTAAGAAGAACTCACTTATAGGAACCACTCTCTCGCCGTCGAGTCCAACAATCTTCAGCTTGGCCTCGAAGACCAGTAGGGGTGGTGCAGTATCTGCTGCTGGAGAGGCATTACACAAGTTTCCACCTATAGTAGCCATATTCCTTATTTGTACACCCGCCATAGATCTAACCGCTTCATAAAGTGCCATAAATTTCTTCTTCACTACCCCTGATTTCTCAATTTCACGCAACTTAGTTGCTGCACCTATAGCTAAGTGATCACCTCGATCCTCAATGAAGTCTAGCTCCCTAATTTTCTTGATATTAATTATGTACTTTGGCTCAATGAACCTTTGCTTCATCCTAACTATTAAGTCAGTACCACCAGCTAGTATTTTTGCTTCACTGCCATACTTAGTAAGTAGCTCAACTGCCTCCTTTATCGACCTGGGCTCAAAGTACTCAAATTCTACTGGTAATATACGGGTATTCACTTTATTTACGTCCACTCTTGGTTTTATTGGCTTAACGAATTTCTTTTCAACCATATCAATCACCCCCTACTTAACCTCCCTTCTCCTTAAGTGCCTTGAGAATCTTCTCAGGTGTTATAGGTAATTCATAGAACCTCATGCCTATAGCATTATAAATGGCATTAGCTACAGCGCCAGCTACAGGATTTACTGCAGCCTCTCCCAGTCCCTTAGCTCCGAAAGGCCCTGTCGGTTCATGGGTGCTAGCGAATATTACTATGAAGTTATCTACCTTAGGTAGATCCTGAGCAGTCATGATCTTATAGTCTGTTATAAATCCCCTGCACATTAACTCACCTGTTTCAGGATCATATGGTGTGTCCTCTAAAACCGCCATTCCCCACCCTTGTGCAAATCCTCCGTGAAGCTGCCCAGCCGCAAGATCCGGATTAATTACAGTGCCCACGTCTGCACCAGCAACTACACGTACTGGCCTTACTCTACCAGTTTCCGTATCTACCTCCACTTCAACGAAGTAAACAGTGTATGCTGGCGGCGAATTAGTTGCTCTGTAAGTTACTACTGCTGCTATAGAGCCCCAATTCCTCTGCCAAGCCTCACGTGCCACTTCACCTACAGTTATTTTCTTATCAGGCATTCCCTCAACATAGATAACTCCCTGACCTAGCTCCTCATCAGGCTTTATGTTCAGTGCCTCCGGATTAACCACATCACCCAATAGCCTAACAGCATATTCAAGTAATTTCCTCTTAACTTCTCTTGCAGCTCTCCTAGCCGCTTCACCCCCGACATAAGTGCCTCTTGAGGCGTGAGTACATACATCATACACTGTAGTTTGTGTGTCAGCCCATATGATATTTATCTTGTCTAGTGGCACACCTAGCTCCTCAGCAATAATTTTAGCATGTGCATCAAGAGACCCACCACCGTGATCTTGAAGCGCAGTTATGTAGTCTACACTACCGTCCTCATTAATTTTCAATATACAACCTGTGAAGTCTATTACTTCACCAGATATTCTGCCACCAGCTCCTGAAGTGTGAAATCCTCTACCTAATCCTATACCTCTCCTAAATCTTCCTTTCTGTTCACCAGGCCTAGGCCGACTGTACCAGCCAATGAGTTCAGCACCCTTCTTGAGGAGCTCAGGTACTCCATCGCTCTTAACTACCGACTTAACTGTTGGGCCTTGCCCCCAGAATAGATCTCCTCTACCCACGTAGTTCTTGAGTCTCAATTCAATTGAATCAATGCCAAGCGCTTCAGCAAGCTCATCTATAATACTTTCTACTGCCCAAGTAATCTGCGGATTACCATAGCCCCTGAAGGCACATGCCGGAACCTTATTCGTGTATACTGCTATGCCCTTATACTTAATGTTCTTCCACTTATAGAGTGACACGAACCAACCCAGCAGACAGCCTAGAAGCGGGTAGGCCTGAATTTGATGTCCTCCTATATCCATAATATTTTCTAATTCACCAGCGATGATAGTTCCGTCTTTCCTCGCCGCTACCTTAAGCCTAAAGTACATTTGATAGGAACTGTGCTCATACATGTCCTCCTCTCTGCTGAGTGCTATTTTGACTGGCCTACCAGCCTTAAGAGCAAGTGCTACAGCAACTAAGGTGACTAGGTTTGTCTGAATACTGGAACCAAATGAACCGCCAATAGGAGGCTTCTTTACGTTAACCTTACTCATTGGTATGTCAAATACTTGCGATATCAGTATTCTAGTATTATGTATTGTCTGTGTAGTAGTCCATACAGTAACTCCGCCACCCGGCTCAGGCTTAGCTACAGCGACCTTTGGCTCAAGCTGCATGTGATACCTTCTATTAGTCTTAAATGTTCTTTCAATAACCACGTCTGCTTCCTTAAACGCTCTTTCTATATCACCCTCGCTGTAGTCTAATCTACAGGCTACATTATTCTTTACGGTAATTTCCTTGCTACCAAAGAGTATTTTATCATGAATTCTCGGCTTATTATCTTTCATAGACTCAAATGGATCTAGTAGTGGCTCATAAACCTCCCACTCAATCTTAATGGCTTCTAGAGCTTTCTGAGCTAACTCCTCAGTCTCTGCTGCAACAGCTGCTATGTATTCTCCTACGTACTTGGGGTGGTCAGTTAACACCTCCCAATCCTTGTAATTTACTCTATCAACACTCACAAGCCTAATATTGAACTTCTTTCTCGGCACATCCCTAAACGTAACAACCACGGCACCCATTTTCTCTGCTTCGCTAGTGTCGATGCTCTTCACCCTTGCATGCGGGTACGGACTCTTCAATATTCTACCGTAGAGCATTCCTGGCAGATAGATGTCGTAGGCGTACTGCATGCGGCCTGTTACCTTAGCTACCCCGTCCTTCCTGGGCGTCCTCCTCCCTATGTACCTAAATCCTTCCTGCTTTAGGGAACTGCTCGCCAACGATCCCACAAGTGTAGTGCATTAAGGGAGGAAAAAATACTTTAATGAAAGTTATGGCGATATACAAAAATTAAATGTAATTACGTAGCCGCAGATAATCAGCATTAACAATAACTTAGTTTTAAGTTAATACTGCAGTGCCACTAGAGAAACAAAGTTAATTAACTACTACAACTTATTTTAACTACTCATTCTAATAATCTACGGTGTTCAGTAATGACATATTATGGAGGCAGTATCCTCGTTAGAGGAGGAACACTTGTATTACCAAAGGGATTAATTAAAGCTGATGTGCTCGTTGAAGATGGTGTAGTAACAGCTATTGGTAAGGGATTAAGTGCTCAAAGTATTGACGAGAGAATAGATGCTAGTGGCAAACTTGTCTTCCCAGGCATTATAGATGAGCACGTGCACATGCGAGAGCCGGGCCTAACACATAAAGACAATTTTACTAATGGTACTAAGGCTGCGGCGGCAGGCGGCGTGACCACAATACTAGAAATGCCTAACACCCTACCGCCAGTAGATAGTAAAGGCGTATTTGAGGAGAAGAAAAGATTGCTTGAGCCTAAAGCATATGTTGACTTCGGCCTTTATGGAGTAATACATGACTCTAATGCAGATAAATTTGATGAATTAGTTCATGCTGGCGCAGTAGGGTTTAAGATATTTATGGGACCAACTACTGGCAATATTCCGTCACCCAATGACGGCACTCTCTATGAAATACTTCTTAAATCAGCTAAGTATGGTATAACACTCGCATTTCATGCAGAAAACTGGGATTTAGTTAAATACTTTACATCTAAAGTCAAAGCCAGTGGAAGAAATGACCCGCGGGCTCACTTAGAAGCTAGACCATCAATTTGTGAAGAAGATGCAATACGAAAGCTCATATTATTCTCAAAGAAAACTGGAGGAAGAGTTCATATAGTGCATATGAGTGCGGCAGAAGGGATAGAGTTATTGAAATATGCCATATATGAGGGACTTAACGTCACTGGTGAAACCTGTCCTCACTACCTCATCTTATCAGCTGATGACTATAGCAAGTACGGGAATTTGATGAAGGTTAATCCACCAGTGCGAGAAAAGTATCATCAAGACGCATTATGGAAAGCTGTAAGGGAAGGAGTGATATGTGCTCTAGGCTCAGATCACGCACCACATACAAAGGAGGAAAAACTGAAGAATGTCTGGGAGGCCTCAGCTGGTTTCACGGGTGTACAGACTTTCCTGCCCTTAATGCTTGATCAGGCCCTGAGAGGTAAGCTCCCATTATCTAAGATCCCCGAGTTGATGAGCGAGAACCCTGCTAGACTTTTCGGAATATATCCGAGAAAAGGAACACTAGCCGTAGGATCTGACGGCGATTTAATAGTTGTTGACCCTAATAGTGAAACAATGATACACGAGGAGGATCTATATGCTAAGTACCCAGTAACCCCATTTGTAGGATGGAGACTCAAAGGCAGAATTGAGTATACGATTTTACGGGGAATAATCATAGCAGTTAATGGCAGAGTAGTTGATGAACCAAAAGGTAAATGGATAAGCAGGATGCAGCCAAAATAAACATCAATAAATCCACCTCAATAATTTTCTTCATTAGTAACTACCTAATAATTATTAATATTGTATAGAATCACGCATTAGCTACTACTAAAACCAAGCCATTGAACTAACCTTTAAATTCATGGTCGACTGCGAGTTTAAGATCTTTATTTGATTTCTTCATCGTCAGCAGGTAAAATTTTCCGTCAAGTACTAGAGTCTCTAGCACTATGTAGCCCTTCTTACCCAGCTCATTAATTAAATGTTGAATTCGTATTGGTGCAAATTCACTTTCATAAACAGCTATGTCGTCGGAATTAGCCCCTATTTCACTTGCTAGTTCCCTCAAGTAACTTAATAGTTCCTGCCTTAACTTAGGGGTTAATTTATTCAAATCAATAGCCTGCAACTCTACCGACCTACTCAATCACTTAGTAAAGACTTAAATTTTTATTTCCTAGGTACTAAAGTGCAGTGACCTCCCATATAATAACCTAATGAATTAAGTTGTGCAATATCCCAAATAAGTACAATATAATTACATGTAAGTATTTATATTTATGTTAAGTGAACTTAATGATGTAAAAAGTAAGTGTAAATTCTTCCTCAAGTTATTTTTCCACTAGTTATCAAGCGTGATCAATGATAAGGTTTATTTTTGGACACCGGAATAACTACCCGAGTTAAGGTGAAATTATGGCCTCGGTCGAGGATCCGTACGCACTAATTGAAAAGTGGCTCAAGGCAAAAGAATTCATTGTAGTTGGCAAGGGTGTAGCGAGAGCTGATGCGCTTGAGAAGGCCCTAGGCAAGGCCAAATATGTTGAGGACTATTTCCAGTCTGGTATTCTGTTCATAAAGCAGGTACTGAGTACCGAGCCTCACGCCAAGATAAAAGCAATTCGTTCTGATGAGGCGCTGAAGAAGCCTAAGATTGTAAGAGTTATTACTGCCTCAGACATACCTGGTGAGAACCAGGTAGGGTACGCATTACCTGATCAGCCTTTACTAGCTGAAGGTAAAGTTAGGTTCCATGGCGAGACAGTTGCATTGGTTGTTGCTGAGGATGTAGATGCTGCTCTTGAGGCAGCAGAGCTCGTACATATCGACTATGAACCACTTCCACATATTCTGGACCCGCTAGAGGCTCTTCAGCGTAAGGACGTGTTAGTCCATGAGGAGGTCGGCAGCAACATAGCATTCAGGACACGTATTAGGAAAGGTAATATAGAGGAAGGTTTCAGCAAGGCAGACGTCATTGTTGAGAATGAATATAGAACACACCACCAGGAACACCTATACTTGGAGCCCGAAGGAGCCTTAGCTATTCCGGGATTAGATGGTAGGTTAACTGTTATAACAGCTGCCCAGTACCCACACCTAGCTCAGTCAATTATTGCGCGTGTGCTGGGTGTGCCAGCAAGCCACATCAAGGTCATAGTACCCTACATGGGTGGCGGATTTGGCGGCAAAGATGATGAAGGACCACTTACAGCCGCTAAAGCAGCACTAGCAGCCTACCTCACAGGTAGGCCGTCATTCATAATGTACACTAGAGAAGAATCTATGAGATTACATCCGAAAAGAGAAGCAACAATAATTAAGTATAAGTCTGGTGCCGCAAAAGACGGTAAGCTGATGGCCATAGACGTGACAATAATACATGATACAGGTGCGTATGCGAACAGAGGCCCATTCATTCTGTGGAGAGCTACTGTACATGCTTCAGGCCCATACCATGTACCACATGCTAAGGTAGACGGTTACTGCGTGTACACTAATAAGGTATACCAGGGCTCGTTTAGGGGATTTGGTAATCCTTCAGTCCAGTTTGCTGCTGAAGCTCAGATAGATGAGTTAGCTAGAAAGCTCGGGATGGATCCGGTGGAGTTCAGGTTAAGGAATATGCTGAGGCCTGGACTAACAACAATTACTAATCAGCTACTGGATCACTCTGTAGGCATTGCTGATGCCGTCGAGCAACTAGTTAAGGTGTCTGGGTGGTATGAGAAGAGAAAGCAGTACGGCACTAATACCGGGAGATTTAGGAGAGGCATTGGGATAGGTGTCGCATGGCACGGTATTAGTACTAGCAGGGGCGTGCCTGACTGGTCTAATGCTTACATTAAGATAGATAAGGATGGCTCCGTAACCGTATTTACTGGAATAGTTGAAATGGGTCAGGGCTCGCCAACATCTTCCCACAGGCAAATAGTAGCTGAAGTACTTGGTGCTCCTATAGGGAAAATTAAAGTCACATTTGGCACGAGCGATGCACCAGATGGTGGAGCAACACACGCATCTAGGGGAACCAGTATCGGAGCTATTGGAGTACTCGTTGCTGCCGCCAAAATACGTGAGCGCCTCAATAAATTAGCGTCAGAGCTCCTCAACTGCTCACCTGATGATGTAGTAATAAGGGACGGTAAGGTGTATGTGAAGGGCGATACAGAAAGGTCAATAACTTGGGAGGAGCTTATTAAGCATGCTTACTCGCGCGGCGTTGATTTATCAGCTACTGGATACTTCTTCCTTCCAAAGGGAAAGTTCGATGACACTGTGGGTCAGGGGCAGGCGTACCCAGCATTCAGCTATGTTGCAATGATTGCTGAAGTCGAAGTGGACATTGAGACCGGTAAGGTATGTGTACTCAAAGTCTGGCCAGCGCTGGCGGCAGGCAAGATAATTAACCCACAGCAGGTTGAGGGTCAGATAGAGGGTGCTGTAGTACAAGGTATGGGATATGTCCTCATGGAGCAGCTGGTGTTTGATGAAAAAGGAAGACTGCTTAATCCAGACCTAACTGACTATGTAGTACCTACAGCACTTGATATACCTGAGATAGCCAAGCCAGTATACGTTGAAGATCTATTCAAGTACGGTCCGTTTGGAGCAAAGGGTGTTGGTGAGATGGCCCTAATACCGGCTCCTGCGGCAATAGCTAGTGCTGTTTCTCATGCGCTGGGAATCAGAATCACTAAGCTACCGATAACACCTGAGGCAGTTTACTTTGAAGCAAAGAAGCATGGCTTAATTAAATAAGATGGAGGTGAGACCTTATGTTCTACCGGATACCCAAGTTCAATTATTATAGAGCTAATACACTAGATGAAGTATTAGACCTCATAAACAAACTAGAGAACTTTAAGGTACTAGCAGGTGGCACGGACTTAGTCATAGATCTTAAGGTTAGGAGGTATATTGTAAAGAACGTAGTTGATATTTCAAAAATTAAAGAATTAAGCTACATAGCTGATGACGGCAATAAGATAAGGATAGGTGCATTAACTAAATTACAGTTAATAGCCGAATCCCCGATAATTAAGGAAAAAGTCCCAGTACTAGCAGACGCGATTAAGGAGATGGCATCGTGGCAAGTTAGAAATATTGCCACAATTGGTGGGAACTTATGCAATGCTTCTCCAGCAGCAGATACTGCACCGCCGCTCTACGTACTTAATGCAACATTAAAGTTAATAAGCAAGAAAGGTGTAAGAGAGGTTCCAATTACCGAGTTCTTCCTAGGTCCCAGAAAGACAGCATTAAGGAGTAATGAATTGCTTAAAGAAATAGTAATTCCTTACGAGCCTGGCTGCGGTACCAGCTTCTTAAAGCTTGGCAGAAGAAACTCGTTTACATTATCAGTAGTTGCTGTTGCTACACTAGTTAAGGTTGAAGAAAACAAGTTTACAGATGTTAGAATAGCTCTTAATTCGGTAGCTCCAACACCTGTCAGGGCTAAGAAAGCTGAGAAATTCCTTAGGGGTAAGGAAGTAAGCCTTAACAACATTGTAGAAGCAGCTAAATTAGTGCTACATGATATATCGCCAATAAGTGATGTTAGGGCTTCAGCAGAGTACAGAAAAGATATGTCAGTAATACTAACTAAGGACTCTTTAATTAAGTCACTTACACGCATAGGCGTGAAACTTGAGAGGTGAGATTTCATGAAGGTGTCCTTTAAACTCAATGGAGAGCCCGTAACCGTAGATGTTGAACCAAATGAGATATTACTGGATACGCTAAGGCTCAGGTTAGGTATTAAGAGTGTAAAAAGAGGTTGTGAAAGAGCTGAGTGCGGTGCTTGTACAGTACTTCTTAACGGTGATCCTGTATATTCTTGCACTATACTAACTGTCCAAGTTGATGGCATGGAAGTAACAACATTAGAGGGCATAAAAGAAACACCCGAAGTTAAGGCACTTACTAGTAAGTTTGTTGAAGCAGGAGCTGTTCAGTGCGGCTTCTGCACACCCGGCATTATAGTCACAGCTTACGCTATGATAAAGAAAGGAATCGAGCCAACATCAGAAAACATTAAGAAAGCCCTTGAAGGCAACATCTGTAGGTGCACAGGATATAAGAAGATAATAGAGGCTGTATCTGAAGCAGCGACAACAATAAAAAGTTAACTAACGTTACTTAGGGATTTGTAGTGAGGAAATACAATATAAAACATACCTTTTCTTTAGATATACTACTTAAAACATAGTAAAACACATAATAGCATAAATGAAAGGGTTTTTACCCTATTATACTGTTAAGTCTTTATTAAAGAGTCAATTGAATATTGTAACTTCAGGTTAATTTTACTTTTACCCCGGCTTAATTTAGGTTAACATAGGAAAATTTATTTAGGTATCTGATAGACTTCTTGTATGGTGCCACGAATGAAAAGTCTCCGTTTGGGAGTTTCCAAAGCTGTTATCGCTGCACTAATAGTCGTTATAATTGTGATTGCTGGTATTGCAGGGTACTTAGCTACTAGGCCTGCACCAACACCTACGACTACTCCCTCACCAACTACTACACCAACACCTATATCAACGACACCTACGGCTACAACAACCCCAACACCAACCAAGACGACACCAACAACCACAACTCCAACAGTAACAAAGCCTAAGATTAAAGAAGTAGTTATAGGGCTTATAGAGCCACTTACGGGATCACATGCTGTCTTCGGTATTGAGGCTAAGCAGGCTACCGAACTAATGATTGACATAATTAACAATGAACTGGGTGGTATAAAGTCGTTAGGTGGTGCTAAACTAAAGTTAGTTATTGAGGATGCTGGCGAGAGCCCTGACACATCTAAGCTAGCTGCTGAGAAGCTGATCTCAGAACATCATCCAACAATAATTGTGGGTGCCTATATTAGCAGACTAACCGCTGCAGTAGCTGAAGTTACTGAGAGGAATAAGGTCATATTAGTCATGGACGGTCTAGTTGACAGCCTGACTGAGCAGGGCTGGAAGTACGTCTTCAGAGCTGCACCTAAGGCTAGTGCCCATGGCAAGTCCGCAGTAGACTTCATAATGGAGATGGCTAAGAAGAAGGGTATTGAAATTAAGACCGCCGTTGTAATGAATGAAGATTCTATCTTCGGGCAGTGTGTTGCTAGAGGTGCTATAGAAGAGTTTAAGAAATACGGCGTCGAAGTATTAGAACATATACAGTACCCGTATGACATCAGTGATGCCACACCATTAGTAACTAAGCTTAAGGACCTTAACCCGGACGTAGTAGTGTCATGTCCATACTTCCATGACGGTGTACTAATAGCTAAAACCGCACAGCAGATGGGCTTCAAGCCAGTATTCTTCGCTGGTGCTGGAGCCTGTGGCTACGTAGATCCAGATTCCATTAAGGCTGCAGGCAAAGCCGTCGAGTGGTACACTAATACGTACAGCTTCAACCCATACAGGCCAACTGAATGGTGTAAGAAGGTAGTAGAAATGTTCAAGGAAAGATATGGCAAGTTACCAACTGAGGCTGGAGGAATAATCTTCTACTCAGTGGCTGTAGTCTACGAGGCACTAGAGAAGGCTGGTGAAATGTTCCCGGACGACCCGCTCAACCCAGATAATCTAAGAGCTGCATTCCTAGCCTTGGACCTAACAGATGAGATCAGCATTGCTGCACAGTTATACCCGACTGGCCACATAAAGTTTGCAGAGAACGGCGACAATATCTACGCTGGTACTGCTATACTACAGGTACAGACTATTGAGGGCTCGCTGACACCTGTCATGGTGTGGCCCGAGCCACAGCCTGGCGTAGAACCCATATTCCCGAGACCGGATTGGTCGGGCACATCAAGCTAAAATAACTAAGTATATGGAGCCATAAATAGCAATAAAAACAATAAACTTAAAACATTTTTAACTAAATAATTACTGTAGCTTAATTTTTTTCCAAGAAATAATCTATAATGGTTACTTAAATAAAAAGAGGGAAGGAGTTATGTATTGGAAGGAATACATTTTTATTTCCAGAGGTTACACAAATACCGAGGTGCAATAATGGCAGTAGATCCAGCGCTACTGACGCAAAGTATCATAAACGGTATTCTTAATGGCCTACTGTACTCGTTAGCTGCACTGGGTCTAGCACTAATATTTGGTGTCATGGACATTATCAACTTCGCGCACGGTGACTTCATAATGATTGCAGCGTATCTAACATTCATTTTTGCCACTACATTACATACTGATGCAGCACTAACGGCCGTGCTAACAATACCATTATTCTTCATTCTTGGATTAGCAATATACAAAGGAATTATTGAAAGGATACTTGGTGCTGAACCCTTAATACAAATTGCAACAACCGTTGGCTTATTGCTCGTGCTTAGGAACTTAGCACTTGCCATTTTCCACGCCGAGCCTAAGGGAGTTCCAGTAACGCCACTAGGAATACCTATTTATCTAGGACCCATAGCAATACCGCTCTCCAGGTTAATTGGTGGTGCTGTCAGCTTAGGTGCACTCTTCGCTGTACACTTACTCTTAACACGAACTAAGTGGGGGGTTGCTGTAAGAGCTATATCTGATGACAGGGAAATCGCTTCACTAATGGGCATAAACATAAAGAGGGTATATGCAATAACTTTCGGCTTAGGGATAGCACTAACTGCACTTCCTGCAGCGTTAATAATGGAGTTCAGTCGTGCTGACCCGTACCTTGGACTTCTATATGGATTGCTTTCATGGATCATAGTTGCCATGGGGGGATTGGGTGGGGTTGAAGGAGTTCTTTACTCAGGACTCATACTGGGATTGATAGAGTCACTAGGCTGCAGCCTCATAAATCCGAGTGCAAGAGAGCTGTACCTCTACATAACGTTCCTTGTACTGCTGTGGATCAGGCCTAGAGGATTATTCGCTAAGAGGTGAGGAGGTGATGGTCGTGGTTAGTAAAGCAAAGATTATAGGAAGTCAAATGTTCGGGTTGGCACTATTAGCTATAGTACTTGGGCTCATCCCGCCTGCACTTGGATTTAACATATACTACGTACTGCTAGCAGCAATATCACTATCAGTAACAATCATGGTTGCTGCATGGAACATTATAGGCGGGTACGCCGGACAGCTAGATTTAGCCGCGCCAGTGTATTTTGTAGTAGGTAGCTTTGTTACCACACACTTGCTAGTGTTCTATCACGTAATACCTTGGGTTGGAATCGCTGCTGGTGCACTAGTGACTGTTGTACTAGCTATTATTCTTGGTTATCCGACATTTAGATTTGGTATTAAGGAAGTCTGGTACGCACTGCTGACGGCAGCTTTAGTTGTTATAATGCAGAGAATTGCTTGGTTCATAATGACGTCTTACTATTACCCTATCTTAGGTAGTAACGAGGTATATATATCGCAGTATATACCCAAGGATGCAAACCCATGGCTCTATCTCTACTTCCCAATGAATTACACCATATACTATTACATATTCCTAGCATTACTAGTATTTACAGTATGGCTAAACCTTAGAATAAAAAGATCGAAGCTGGGGTACTATC
>CAYZJX010000005.1:0-21711 GCA_964479035.1 uncultured Desulfurococcaceae archaeon | reverse complement strand
CCATATCCATGTGCCTTATAATAAAGAACTCCCTCCATAACTGAACTATGTTATTTTTAAGCAGAATTCCTAGTGGACCTAAGTCATAGAAACCTGCAACTCCGCCATATATTTCAAAAGATGGCCAGAAGAAACCCCTTCTCTTTGCTAACTCAACTATTTTTTCATATTTATCGTACTCCTGGCTCACCATCCCATCAACCCTACACAAACCCTTAATTATAGTTTTAAACTTAAAACCTTTAATTGGTGACTGATTTGAGAGAACTGTACTTAAATAAGTCTCCATACCTATTCCTAGGTATTAGTGGAGATCCCTCAAGAGTACCTTATAGCATTGTTGGCGTGCCTTTCGATTCTACATCAAGTTTTCGCAGCGGTTCAAGATTCGCTCCTATACACATTAGATTAGTGTCACAGAGTCTTGAGACGTACTCTATGCGGGCAGATGTTGATGTGGAGGACTTCCCACCACATGATGAAGGTGACATTATTGTGTCTCCAGGAGACATTTCATGGACTTTTAGAGCTATTGAAGAAGTATCAGGAGATCTCTTCAGTAGCGGTAGGAAGCCCGCGTTTATTGGAGGTGACCATATTATATCGGTTCCTATAATTACTGGCGTAGTAAAGACCCTAGGCAGAGATGTGTGTCTTATTCTCTTTGATGCACACCTAGATCTCCGCGATTCATTCTTAGGAAACAAGTTTAGTCACGCATGCGTAGCAAAAAGATTATGTGAAGTAATTGACCCGAAGTCCATAGTTATTGTAGGTGTTAGAGCCTTCAGTAAAAGTGAGATCAGTAATGCTAGGAGACTTAAACTTAAGTACTATACTACATTAGACGTAAGACGTCTAGGTGTGAGAGGCACTGCTAAAGTTATTGAAGATTTTTCTTCGGCTTTTAGTAAGATCTACATATCTGTAGATACTGATGTCTTCGACCCAGCCTACGCGCCAGGCGTTCAGACACCTGAACCTGACGGTCTTACCCCTAGTGAAGTATTTGATATACTATACAAAATCGTCAACTCGAGAGTAATTGGATTTGATGTAGTTGAAGTGTGCCCTCCACACGATGTTAATGATATAACGTCTGCACTAGCTGCTAAAACAATATTGGAATTGCTCTCTTACATGCATATATCACATTGAGTACGCAATAATCTAGTGTTTTATTTAATTAAATAAAATCAAAAGTGTAAAAGAAGTATATTTAATATAATTTCTTTAGTACACCTAAAGAACTATCTGTTTTTTCAATAGACTTAATTGCTTCTTTCTCTAACTCAGTCATAGCTCTTATTGCATCAATATTCTCTGGAATTACATTAGATTCATTAGGAGTGGCCCACATTAGGTATACCTCATATCCTGTCTTATCAACTGATATACTGTCAACCCATACCGGAATTTCATATAAATCACCCCTAGGTCTTCCAGTATCTCGTGCAAGCTCAAAAATGGAATTAAGGCCTTCTATGCCGTCTTCCCCTGATACAAAGATTACCCGTGGTTCCTCCTCCAGTATTCTAATGATATCATCCCTTGTCACTTTATTTTTGAATTCAAGCATAGCTGTATGTAAGTGAAAGAGATTATGACTTGCTTTTACCGCCATTGTCACTATATTTAAGTCAGGGATCACAGTCTTAGCATCTGGTCCGTGATGTGAAGGAACATGAAGACTCGGAACTACAGTATTCATTATTCCTGCATGGCTCGACTCCCAAACATCTACTGCCCTCCTAATAATGACAACCCTTGCTTTCTTAATACCAAGTTTTTCATGTAAGCCCCCCACTACCCTACATATAGCTGTTGTATTGCAGCTCACAACCCTGACAAACTGCTTGCCTAATGCCTCCGTATAATTTCTTTGCGCTACGAATGATGTGCCTGCCACTTCATGTTTTTCACCGCCCTGAAATACTGCCTTCACACCGAATCTCTCGTATAGTTGCTTATTTTTGGCACCAACCTTAGCCGGAGTGGCATCAACAATAACATCAACTTCTCCTTCCCTTAGTAATTCTTCTAAAGTACCCTCTACTAGTACACCACACTTGCGCATCTCATCAGCTTTCTCAGGTATTGATGCATATACTCTGAATCCTTTAGCAATAGCCATCTTTACCCTCCAGTCACCAGCTATATCAGATACCCCAACCAAGACCATATCATCCTGCTTTGTGACAGCATCTGCAACTCTTTTTCCTATTACACCGTATCCATTAACTAAAACCCTAATCTTAGTCTTAGCCATAAGAACCCCACGTGATTTACACAAAAATAGAAATAAGTATAACGGGTAGCCTTTACTATCATTAAATTGCTTAAGCGTTAATCCGCTAGGAATGTGTTGCATGCATGAAGATTAATTCAATACCTAATTAAGATAAAATATATTAGGGACCTAGAATCCCATCATTATTGGGCGGAGGAGCCGTACGGGATTCATAAGGGATGAGCTCTGAGATACCGGGTGGTCCGGGGTTCAAATCCCCGCGGGCCCACCATTTCTCTTCTATACTAGGAGTTAAGGAGGAATTACTAGCTACTTAAATAGCCTTAACTAACTTAGGCTCTTCCTTACGTACCTTTACAATTATTTTTGACCCACAGGCCGGGCACCTAATAAATACAAATCCCTCACCAAGTTCCTTAGCCTCAAATGCTTCTATATCTCTCTTGCTAAAGAATCTCCCACACTTCCAGCATCTATAGAGTATGTCTGAGCTCATTCCGGGCACCGTAGTCTGTTGAGCAAGAGATATAAAATGCTTTATTATTTACTTCGGTCAGATTGATCTACTCCATTACTTAACCATCATTAGTAAAAGCTTATAAGGTTTGCCACCTCTTGAATAGTGTAGCAGGGTGGGTCATGGGGAAGAAGAATAAGAGCGATATTGAAGCCCTTTGTGGTGGATTACCCGAAGAACTGTGTGTACAGCTAGGAGCTGAGCAGCAGTTCATAAAGATTAAGGTAGAAAGAAGAAAGTTCGGGAAAGAAGTCACTATTATTGAGGGCTTAGACCCAGCAGTATACAACTTAAAGAAAGCTGCCTCAACTCTTAAGTCAAAATTAGCTACAGGAGGAACAGTAAAGAATAATCATATAGAGTTGCAGGGAGACCACAGACACAGGGTCAAGCAAATACTAGTTGAGGAGTTCGGTATCCCGCCGGAAAACATAATATTCATAGAGAGCGAGTAACTAAAACAAATATTTTATGTTTTTCTGAAACAAAATAATATTTTCTATTTCTTAAAGTTACAGAAATAAACTAAACTCTGAAACCGCCTTCTTCTGATTGTTCAGGAACACTGATTTTTAGGTATTGAATAAGTTCCTTATACCTATTTCTTACAGTTACTTCCGTAACACCAGCGACTTGGGCTACATCCTTCTGTGTTCTCCTTTCATCGTAGATCTGCGCGGCCGTATATACGGCTGCTGCAGCTAATCCTGCAGGGTCCTTACCTGCCGTTAGCCCTCTCTTCTTAGCTTCCTCAAGTATTTCAATTGCCTTCCTAATGACCTTACCACTCAGTCCCAATGCTGCAGCAATTCTCGGCACAAAGTCTGATGGATCTGCAATAGGTATTTTAATATCTAGCTCACGGACCAGAAGCCTATAACACCTTGCTACCTCTTTCCTATTGCTCTTAGTTAGCTGAGCAATTTCGTCCAGCGTTCTCGGTACTTTAAATATCCTACAAGCCGCGTACAATGCTGCTGCCACAACTGACTCCACAGCCCTACCTCTTACAACACCCTTCTCCACTGCTTTCTTGTATATATTTGCTGCCTCCTCCTTAACAGCTCTCGGAAGACCTAGCTGGTCGGCTATTCTCTCTAACTCAGCTGACGCCTGGCTAATGTTTCTATCTATGCTGTTCTGTATTCTTGTCCTTATTTGCCACTTTCTCCAGCGCATTACCTCTAACCTACGCTTCATTTCAAGTCTCTTTCCGGAAGCATCTCTATCTCTCCAATCAATCATAGTCGATAATCCACTATCATGAATTGTCGGCGAAAGAGGTGAACCTGTCCTAGACCTCTTCTCCCTTTCTTCAGGCGTGAAAGCCCTCCACTCAGGTCCCTGATCAACTACTCTCTCTTCAATGACCTCTCCAGTCTCTAAGCAGATATACTCGCCGCGAAACTCATCGTAAATTATCTTGTCTGGCGGGCAGGGAATACTGCCTTCCCTCCGCTTCTCTTCTGATGACATAAATTTATCACCTCCAAATAAACTAGTTTACGGTTGGCCGTTTGAAGCCTTAAAAGTTTTTCGTCAGAGAGTTTAAAAACCTTTCTCTAACCTATAGTGGTTGGGGACTAGAGAGCCGCCGTAGCTCAGCTGGTAGAGCGCCGGCCTTGTAAGCCGGTGGTCGCGGGTTCAAATCCCGCCGGCGGCTCCAGACTTCATAATTATTAGTTCTAACCAGGTATGTTTTTATGATTGGCAGGCACTAATTACTTAAAAATAATATTAGGTAAATTTAATGCATTCTTTAAGAATGAGAGTTTCCTATGTTGTGCCTTACTCTCATGGCTTACCGAGAATCCTGAATTAATGAGGAATTTTAGTTTATTAAATTATAGCAGATCGGCTCACGTGTTCTCATATTTCATTTTATCTATACTTGGTTACCTTAAACATTATTGAGAGCTTGGAATACTTTTAATTAGTTCTTTCCACTCGGCAGCTGTCTCACGGGGATGCTTGGCAATTATGACTTTAGTATTTCTCGAAATGTTTCTCGTAACTTCTTTGTGCTCATATAGATTAACTTCTTTATAGAATAACCAAACTAGTGATAGTACTTGAGCGATTTCCCATAGGCGTGACTCTACTCTTCCTAAGTATTTCATTTCTGGAAGTTTGTAAAGAAGTCTCCTTTGAACCCCTCTTAATGTATCATAGGATTCGAAAATTGTTAGGGCTTCCCTGCCTTCTACTAGAAAGTGTCTAAAAGCATTATTTATAAGAATTCTTGGAAGTAGATCAGCTTGCTCTATTATAAGGATCCCGTGAGGTGGTTGCAGATCCCTTGCTCCTGAAATCAGTAAGGGGAGCTGCCAGACATCTAGATGGGGTAGGGAACTACCCCAAACCGTAATGATGTCGAACTTCTCTTCTTTAAACTGTTGCGGCAACACTGTTGCATTTACTACAATAGTATTGAGGTTGAGATGCTTCTCTTTAAGATTTGCTACTTTAACCCATTCCCTAACTAGTTCTAATTCATTTCTTCTCAAATCAGAGATGACTAGATTAACATGAACACCTGCTTCACACAAGACTTTAGCTAGGGCTACTCCACATATCCCGGAAGCGGCCATGACATCCAAAATTCTAGCTTTCTTTTCACTAAGAATCACATTAAAGACCCCTTTTTCTAATAATAACTGCATGGTCTCCTCTATTAGCGTGAATCTAACCCTAGCTATTGGATCATCCGGCCTTGTAGGCCATTGAATAGCTTGGTACTGTAGAGCTAGAACGTTCTCATTGCCGTTCAAGGCTTTCACCATTTCACTCTATAATTTAGTACATGCCAGCTATTATATGTCCTAGTTATTAAGTAAATCAACGTGAATTTAGAAGAACATGCGTAGGATATTAATAGCGTGTACTCGTATCCTATTGTAGCTCAATACTACTGACGATTGCATTACTATTATTTCAGGTATATTGGCAAACTTCCATATACTGCTTTCGCTAAGTTTTTACCTTTATTAAGATTATTTAATTATCGTACGATTCTTCTCATAAAGTGCAGAGATACTTTGCTATGATTAAAAGTACTTAATTTACAGATGACAACATTTATGTGGGGTTCCTCAAATGACTAAGGCTCTTAAAGCAGATATTCTATTTACAGGTAAGGAGGACGAAGTTCTCAAGAATGTGTATATTGTGTGGGACGGCAGTAAATTTACTGAGGTTACCAGGGAGAAGCCTGGGGAGGTTGAAGAAGTCATAGAATTTGATTATGCTGTAGTTACACCCGCATTTATAGATGCTCACAGTCATATAGGTATGGCTAGGGCTGGCGAGCCCTCAGATGAAGATGAAGCAAATGAGAAGCTTGATTCTATACTTCCCGTTATTGATGCTCTTTACAGTATTTACATGGACGATAAGAGCTTTAAAGAATCCATTGAGTGGGGCGTCCTCTACTCTTGCGTACTTCCAGGTAGTGGAAACATAATTGGTGGAAAGGCCGTCGTTATACGCAACTACGGACGGGATATCGAGGAGGCATTCATTAAGTACGCGGGAGTTAAGGCTGCACTTGGCTTTAACCCTCGAAAGACCGTTGAATGGAAAGGAACAAGGCCTTACACCAGGATGGGTGCTGTAGGAATTCTTAAGAAATGGCTAATTAAGGCTAAGGACGCCTTAAAACTTGTTGAGGAGGGTAAGAAGAGTCCAGAGGAAATAGAGCCTGAAATAAGAATGTTGTTCCCTGTAGTAAGGGGTGAGGAAATTCTTCGGGTTCACGTACATAAGATAGATGACATAGCAGGCCTCATAATGCTCCGCAGAGAGTTTGGTCTTAAAACAACAATAGAACATGCCTGCGATGTTCACACAAAAGAGGCATTCGAGAAAATTAAACGTGAAGAAATACCAATAGTTTACGGACCTGTAGATGCCTTCGCTTATAAAACAGAACTAAAACATGAGTACTGGAGAAACATTAGATATCTTGTTGAAGTAAGACCATTCTTCGGACTAATGACCGATCACCCTGTAGTACTACAAAGAAATCACTTCCTACAGCTCCGCTTCTTCAGAAGATTCGGGATGTCAAAACCTGAGTGCATATCTCTGATAACACACAAGAATGCCAAAATATTAGGTATAGATGATATTCTTGGAACTATTGAACCTGGTAAATTCGCTAGCTTCATAGTATGGAATGGAGATCCATTTAATCTCGAGTCATACCCAATTCTAGTGATTGGTGAAGGAAGGGAGCTATACCAGGAATAATATTGGTACAATGTTAAAGAATTCATTTAAAGCCAAGCTTTTTAGTATTCAGGCAGTTGAGAACTAAGTAAGCACTAAGACATAAGGACATAAAAATTAAGGGCGGAGGAGCCGTATGCCGGGCGCTCTACCTGGCTGAGCTACGGGCCCAGATATTGTTCTTTACTAAGGTTTTAAAATTTTATTACTACTTTAAGGTTATGTTTATTTCTTTTAATAGCATATTCAATTGTGGGTGTAAATTTTGGGTAAACTAAAGGTAACTATTAATTGGGATACATGCATTGCTGATGGTGTCTGCTACGCTCTGTGCCCACAGGTCTTTGAGGCAGGCCCTGACGGCAAATCTCAGATAGTTAAAGAGTATAGAGGCTCGCAACCATGGGAGGGACTGGTTCCTGAAGAATTAAAGGACTGTGTAGAACAAGCTAAGGTAGCCTGCCCTGTTAATGCAATAAAAGTTGAAGAAATCAAGTAGTTAATAAAGTAGTCCGTGTCCCTGTTCCTCATATTAATTACTACTTGTGATTTTTAATCCCCAACTAGGGATTTAAGCTGTATCAACATAATTCTCATTATAACTTAAAAAGGCTAGTAGGGAAAAGGTGTTGTACGTATCCGGAGTTGAACTCGAATGTATGAAAAATTAAAGGTAATGGACCTAAAACCCGAAATGAATAATGTAAACCTAGTCGTAAGGGTTCTCCAAGCAGGCGAACCCAAGGTAATTACGACTAGGTCAGGTCAAAGAACAATAAGCGAAGCACTAGTAGGTGACGAAACAGGAAGAATAAAACTAACGCTGTGGGGGCGTGCAGCAGGAAGCGTTAAGGAGGGAGACGCAGTAGAAATTAGGGGTGCATGGACAACTGCCTTCCAAGGCAGGGTACAATTAAATATTGGTGGCGCAGGCAATATTAAGGTACTTGAGGGCAAAAGTATCCCGAAACCCGAAGAAATACCTGATAACACACCTACAGCACCTAGTGACTACAGACCACGCAGAAGACCCCCGAGAAGAAGGCCGCAAAGACGTCAGGGATTTAGAAAGTAAATGTGGTGAGCAATTATGAGTGAAGGCGAAGTAGGTAGGGAGGAAGTAAATGTAGGTGAATTATATAAAAGAATCAAGGATAAGAAACCTCAGAGACTAGGGTTTAGCTTAGGTATGGAAGGCGAGAACTACATAGTAGCTCTGGATGAAAGCAAAGCATACATGCTAACAGCTGCTGCATACTACGTGTGGTCCTTATGTGACGGCAGTAAAACACTCAAAGAACTAATAAAGTACATGAGCGAGGAATTAAGCGAAAATACAGAAACACCAATGAAAGAAGAAGAATTAATTGAACCCGTAACTCTCATTGTTAATCAGCTAAGCGAAGCTGGACTATTGAAACTCACATAAGAGCACTTAAAATATTGCAAGCTAACTTTAACTAAATAGTTTTAAATCAACGTACAACAAGGCAGTGTGAGAATAGCGTTCAAAGTAGTTTCTTTTATTTAGTTACTAACTCAATAATTCTGCAGAGTCTTTTCAGCTGATTAATCGTACAGCGAAGTACAATAGCAGGTTCGCCCTTAATTTTAAATAAATGTGTAATGTGGTGTTTTTGGTCTGTTGAACCAAATCTCCTTGCTGCAGTTACGAAGCGGTCCTGCGATATTATCAGATCATAAATAAGACTTTCTGTAAGTCCGTAGCACATAATAGCAGCTATAACTTCTATGGATGGAGCATTAGTTAAGAAATCTATATGCCACTTAATTTTCTTGCGCTTTCTAAAGTGACGAAGTATTCGTGCTAAAGGATTCCTTATGTTTGCTGAACCAATATAAATGTAAAAGCCCGGATCTAGTACTACAGTACCTAAGGACTTAATATTAATGAGCATTTTATTATGCAATTTAATCAGCAATATATATGAGGCTCCACTCCAACCACTCATGCTGCTTACTCCTTGAGTAATTGCTTAAGTTCAAGCATTATTCTTCTATACACGCTGACCACGTCCTTCATGCCTAACATCTTACTTTCTATATTCTTGAGAACTAAGCCAGCACCACATAGGGCTACTCCAGCTATTGATGTTAATTGGAACGGCTCAGGAATAGCGATTAGTAACATTCCCGTACTTCTCAATCTCTCACCTACTTCCCTGTCATCTGCTCTACCCCTCACACTCTCTGCAACCACTCTAATCTCTTTAAGAGCACTAACTACATTCTTCTTTACTGCTATGCCGCTCTTGAATTCTTTAGCTACATCCTCTAGTGACCTCTTTGGTATTATAGCAAAACATGTTTTTACCTTATTGTAATTCTTATACATGATGATGACACCGGCTTTAACTGAGTGGTGAGTGAGGAGTTACCTCACTGATCTTACGCTTCAGCACTTACCTCTCCCTCACCTGATGACTCAGCAACTTCCTTCACACTCGTTGAAACTGTAATCAATACTTGTTCACTTTCCTGTAATGCATTGAGTAGCTCTAAACCTAAGGACGATAGTTTGTAGACCCTGTAATTCCCCTTAGCATTAATTACTTCGATTACTCCTAGTGCCTCTAATACATGGAATGTAGCTAGTACTTCATACCTAGGCAGCCCGGTCAATGCGACTACATCCCCAGGCGTTACTACGCGTCCAACCATAGATTCGAGAATTCTCTTCAGTCTCGACCTAAACTCTTTCATAGCCCTGCACCAACTAGTTGCTGTATTTTAAGAATGTATTTAAGACACAACCCACTTCCGCTTTCAATGAACACTTTATAAAGCCAGTATAATGTGGAGGTGACTTGAGTGAAGAGCAAGTTACTGAGTAAGAAAATGAGGAAGGGTGTAAGTGATTTAATAGTAATACTGACATTAGTAGCTATCGCGATTCCTGTAGCACTAGCTGTTCAGGGTTGGCTAAGCTCGCAAACATCTAGGGTGGCATCATTCTCAACTATACCTAATTTCGAATCAATCTTAATATCTAAGAGCATTAGCGGAGATACTCAAGTTTATATAATAAGGATAAAGAATTTAGGTACCCACAATTACAGCTTAAGTAGTTTAAAAGCGTATGCAGTCCTAGAATCAGGCGGCGTAATTAGCGCGGACAATATCACGATAATAACATCAAATACGAATCGCCCACTAGGGCCGGGAGAGTCCGTAACAATTAGTGTTACATTCAAGAGCTCTAGTAAAATAAAGAGCGTGGTCATTGAATTAACAGATACAGTCACTAACAAATCTGAAAATATTGAGGTCAATGTAGCATAAGAATTATTTTCCTGAATTAAAAATAAAATTATTTTTAATGAAAAATATACCATTGCCTAATATTTTTTAAGGTGCGAACATGAAGATACTTCATAAGTACATGGTAGGGACTACGGAGGTTACAATAGTTAAGGACGATGAAGGTAATTACATGTACATTGCTACTGAAAAACTAAGTGGTGAAATTAATGAAGAATTGCGCAAAAGTATGGACAAGTTAATACAGTCCCTCCCTGACTATAATGAACTGAACTTTTATGATTTAATTAAGACAGCAAAGGAAATTCTAGGCAGGAGTGATGAGGAAGCAACAGCACTCGCTTATGCCATAAGAAAAGAATTGAAATATAAGAAGTTGCAGATATTAATTGAAGATCCATACGTTGAGGATGTATCAATAGTTGGTCCAGGAACTGTCTGGGTAAGACATAAGCTAGTTCTTGCTATGGACCCTGATGCGGACTTTGTAGTAACAAATATTACATTAAATGAGCGTGAATTCCTTACATATCTAAATATGCTGGCTGAGAAATCCGGTAAGTTACTTACTAAATCATCGCCTATTCTTGATGCTAATCTACCTGAGGAGGACGGTGGTCATAGAATTCACTTGGTACTTCCTGATATAGCTAATGGGAAAGGCGAAATAGTCATAAGAAAGAAAAAGTCAAGCATGAATGTTAGGCTAAGTGACTTGAAAAGGTTAGGTACTTTAAATAATGCTATAGTGACTTATGTTAAGGAAATAATTAGGAAACGAGGTTCTCTATTTATAGTGGGTCCACCAGGTTCTGGTAAGACTACATTACTCAGAGCAATACTCTATGATTTAATACCAAAGAACTGGAAAATAGTCATAATTGAGGACACACCAGAAATTGATGTCCCCCCTGATTCTTGCTGGGTAAGGTACATAGTCCCGATAAGTCCATGGGGAAGAAGGCACGAAGACATAGATCAAATGGTACTAGCTAAGGCAGCCCTCAGAGCTTCTGCAAATAGATTCTTAGTTATCGGAGAAACTAGGGGTGCTGAAGCCAAGGTATTAGTTCAAGCCCTCAATATGGGATTAGGAGGGCTAACAACATTTCATGGCGGCTCTGCCGAAGAAGCAATAACAAGATTAATGAGCCCCCCAATAAGCTTGTCTCCATCACAAGTAGGTATGTTTTGGGCGTTCATAACAGTGAGCTACATTGTAGAATCTGGTATTAAGAGGGCTGTTGTTAGTATCGATGAGCCGTTTTACGATAAAAAAACAGATGACGTAATTCTACATAATATATACACCTATGATGAAGAGGTAGAAGATCGCGAGCTAATTGAGCGAAGCTTGAAGTTAAGATCTCACCTGGAGGTGAGAAAGGCTGTTACACTTGTTCAGGAGGTACAGTAAGGTTAGTAGCGCAAGAAGTAATCCTTATATCAGTAAAATCAATGATCTTAGAGTATTAGCAGGAAGAGAGAGGCTCTTAGGGCGACGTGCTAGGGTACATGTGATTAAATTAATATTTCACAGCGCGGTCATGTTTTTCTTAATTACTCACATTATTCTCTCTTTAGTCAATTTCAGCACCTTCTTCACTGTAAAACCGCACATAATTATTTATTCCGCATTTTCCTCAATTATTGCTGGTATTTTGTGGCCTTTTGCATGGTATTACATCAAAGCACTAAACCGAGGAAAGAATGTTGAGAAAGAACTGAAATATTTCATAATAAGTGAAGGAATGTCAACAATTAATGCAACTGAACTTATTAGCGACTTAGTTAGTACAAAGAATTGGCCTCAGGTATTTCCTTCATTATCTAGAGAATCCGTTAGGTTTCTTAAATTGAGGAAGTTTATGGCTTTATTTGATACTATTAGGTTTTATTCCAGGTGGATTTTATCTCGGGGCATATCCAAGTGCTTAAGTGATTACCTGCACTCATTATCGCTGGGAACAGCGCTTGAGTGGCTTCAAGATAAAACTGATGAACTAATTAATGAGCTAAGATCCTCTACTCAAGCTACAATAAAGCTGAGGACAATGGTCTCACTAGTACTAGCTATAGTGTTAGGATATGTACCACCATTAATGACTGCGCTTTCAATATTGGTAGGTGAGGAAGCTGTTATTAAGGCACTGCTGATAACATTACTGATTACACCAATATCTACGGCATTAATTCCACAGCTACCCTTGCATGCAAGAATTTCTTCTAGAATTTCGAGTAGCAATGCGATATCAGCTCTAGCAATTACTTCTATAACTATTACTATTATTACCACACTTAGTTACGTAATATATGGCAACATTAACTTAATACTTTCTACCTCGGCCTGCCTTATTGCATGGGGAATCATTAAAACATATCACTACATAAAGGGAATTACCGAAGCAATAGAGCTCCCCAGGATACTTGCAAGAATATCTGAAGCACCTCTAGTAATATCTAATCCTTGCAAGCTTATTGCTGAAATCCTAGCTAATAGTAGAGTACCTTCTTTTAGGAGGGTAGGTTCCAAGTTTAAGTTGGATAAAATTAATGGCCTTATTAGTGAATTAAATTTATGGACCTCTAGGTTCGTGCTTTATGTTATTACTAAGTCTATAAGTAATGGTTCATTAACGCGAGAGCACGTCTTAAAACTAAGAGAACTTATTCTGGATTTTACTAGAGATATTAAATCGCTACTTGCAACAAATACAGTCATAATTTCAATGGTGGTGCTTCTTCCTTATATAATAAGTACTATTTCAGGGCTTACAGCACATACTCTTCTGTTAGACTTATATTCTATGGTAGCTTCAGTTATGTTCTCTTTATATGCATCATATGTAGTCTTCAATGACCTGACAAACACGCTGTTACCAGGTGTAACACTATTAACACTACAATTAGTAGGTGGTTTAACTTGAGAGTTCCAGAACTAATTAGTATTATGGATTTGCGTGAAATAGCAGAAGTCTTAGGTCTTACCCGGGATTCCAGCCTATTTAAGTCACTATGTTTAATGAGGAGTCATGAAGGAAATTTAATAATTGTACCTAATCTAAAATATGTAGTTCCGCCATACATCGTAATCAGTGGCACTTTGAAGGACACTAGAGTGGTAAAAGCTATTAACGAAAGCTCCAGTATCAATTCAATAAAATTAGAATCACTAAAAGATCATCATCAAGAAATTGCGCTTGGTGAAGTACTTTCCATAAGAAGACCTAATTCTAATGTACTAGTATTATGCGATAAGAGTGGTAAATGCTATGATGTGTCTAATGTCACGAAAATAATGCATAGTAACTATTTAGGTGTCCCTGTAGTGGTATTTTGTAGTAAGAAGTACTGCATTTATTTGGACCCAATTAAGCAGAAACTCGTTAAAGTCAGAAGTGTTCTCTTAAGCTCACATGGTTCTACGTCGTGTTTAGTAGCTACGGATAGTAACACTCATCATATATTTATATGGGATAGGTATGAAGGAGCAATTAGAAATTATGTTCTTGAAAAGCAAAGGACGGTTTTTAACAGATTAGTATGTAGTGAAAACTTATGCATAGCTTATTCAGAAAGCGAGGCCCTAGCCATTAGTTTTAATAACTTATACCCGATACCTTCAGCGCTAAGACCTCTCACCTCATGCTATTACAGCGATTACTTTATTGATGAGCGTTATGGTGTTATAGTTAGATCCATTAATGGTGAGTTAGATCCTATTGCTGTTACAGGACCTGCCATACCCTGCGGCACTATTAATAGTGCCCCTGTAATCTCTACTAGCGCAGGTGTCGGTGTACTAAATGATAAAATTTGGCTTATAGTGCGTTCAGGTAGATTCTTAGAAGCTTCAGCGTACTACAATGTTATAGCTATTAAGTACGGAAACAAGACTGAATTCATAGTCTTTGATGGAAGCGAAGAATGCTCTTCTTTTGCCAACGTTACTAAGTGCGTAGTTGGTAAAGGTGGATTAACGTGGTGCTTATCAAGTAGTAACTTAGTGCTATTAAACCCTAATAGGCCTGTTGAAGCTGGAATTAAAGTATTGAATAGTAAAGTTAATTCGCGCGATTACGCTTTAGTTACGTTATCCCCTTGGTTTCCTGGTTCAAGCTATGAGATAAGTAAATTCGTCAAGGTAGTTAATGTAATTAAAGAAAACAGAGAATTAATACTCAAATTAAGACCTAAACAGCTAGGATGGTCGGGTAATGTCCGTATCATGCTCCGTACACCAATCATATCATTAAGCGAAAGTTTTAACTTAACTTCAACAAGACCTAAAATAAGTACTGCTGAAATATTAAATTGCAAATACTCACCAGATGGGATTTTAAAAAGTGCCAGCAGTAGAATGTGTAATACATTAATTAGACTCAAAATTGTAGTAATTAATCCTGTTCCTGAAAAAAGCATTTTACAGGTATTCTGTAACGACCTCGGCAAGCTTAAATCCACAGAATACAGCATTGCGGTCGGACCAGGCATCACTGAAGAAGTACTAGATATAAGGACAGCCAGTAAGAGTGGGAAACTTGAAATCTCATTTAATTTGACTTACGATTCCGGCGATAGGTACTGCTTAGGTAAACTTTCAATTGATTTAAACAACCACCTAGTCTTTAATCCTCTTAAGTCCACCGATATTATTTTAACACATATTGGCCATGAAACCCTTATATGCTCAAAAAAGAGCAATGCTGTATTGAGGTTGACATGTTATGACGGCAAGGTGCTTGAGGGCGACTCATGTATAATGATTAGTAACTGCTTACTTCCAGCCGTACTTGAGCTCGAAGTTCAAGATGATCTCTTTATTTGGAGGCGTTACAAAATATTAAGTAAAATACTAGAAGAACCCGTGCTAATAAGTATATCACATGGAGAAAGTCCACTAAACATAAAGCGTATTAGATCAAGTAAGGGCGGATTTACCTTCAGCAATCTACTAGTGAGTATTAATACAAATACTAACATAATTGAGCACATAGATTTCAGCTTTAATTCACCAAACGAATTATTGCTTACTTATAAGGTAAGCATGCCTTCCCTGATAATTATCGCATGCGGTGATACAGTAAAATATATAGACTCCAAACAGGGTAACTTAAAAATTAATGTAAGTAATGATTGCATATTTAGGGGTATTAGAATACTCGCTCTAGGACCAGCAAATACTGTCAGCCATATTCTAATTCCTTTTGAAAAATTACTTAATGCATTGTTTAAGCTAGCTGTTAAAACATCTTTAAAACTCCGCAGTTATTTGGGGATAATGTAATGACCAGTAAAGCTAGCAACCGCACCGAGCTCCTTAAAATACTTGGTATAGAAGAAGTCAGAGTTAATGGTGACGTAATTTTATATCACGTAGGTAAGTTATTGTGCGGCAGAAAAATTTTAGTGGTTGAGGGCCTCGCAGGGAGTGTTGTAGAGGCGGGTAGTGATGAAGTAGTTCACTTCCTAAGAGCTTATTTTAATACGTTAAACCTAGGATTTCCTATTGAAGTTAGAACTTACGTAACTCCAGTTAACAGGGATGCTTATTTGAGAGAACTTGATAAGAAAATAGAGAATCTAATGTTAATTTTGGAGTCTAATCCCTCAAATACTAAGTTAAGAACTGAATTAGAGAAGCTTAGGAAACTACGTGAAAAAATTTTAAAGATGGGTTTGAGTCCTTTTGATGCAGTAGCATTTTTTACCGTAGAAGCTTGCGCTGATGATGAGGAAAATGTCCTTAAAGCACTTGAGTCAAGAGCCAAAATACTCATGAATTCTCTAGAAGCACTAGGTATTAGGGTTCGGGATCTTAAAGGATTGAGGAGAAGATTAATTCTTAAATTATTTTTTCGACCTTACGGTTGGAGACGAGGTAATTTTATTGAGAGGTTATTAGCTGCTATATCTACTCCGAAAATAAGGATAGTTGGCTTCAAGGGGATCGCGTTACATCCATTTATAATTAACGCTAGGGTGCGCTTAACACTCAGATCATCAGGTATACTACTTGGTACTAACTTAATTACTAAAGAGAAAGTGTACTGGAATTTAGAAAAATCTCTTTCACCACACGTCTTAGTAATTGGTCCTACAGGTTCCGGTAAGACGGAGTTTCTCACTACGCTAGCTAAGAGACTACACGATACCTATGGCGTAAAAGCCATTATACTTGATGTAAAGGGTGAGTACTCAAATAGACTAGCAAGGAGAGGTATAAAATTTAAGCTAGCTCGTTTAGGTGAGAATGCTGGGTTAGGTCTTCGTGAAATAGCTATCAGACTCCCTAAAGAATCTAGGGTAGGTATAATTACCGAATTACTTGTTAATGCTTTCTTGCTCTTTAACGAGAAGGAAGTTGTTTCGAGTCTATATCATGCTCTAGATAGTGTTCTCTCAGATTATTTAGTTCATGAAGACTGGCTAAAGGAAGCAATAGACTACGTTACCGCGTTTGAAGATGGCTACCTGTGCTATAAGGTAAGTACTATCTTAAACTATATTACCCCGTTTGAAAGTAGTGAGCCGCTTCTTAATTTGATAGCTAGCCTAGCTGATGATGCCTTAGTTATTGACTTAAGTTACGCTGTGGGCGTTAGTTCAGCACTAGCATCACTTACAGCTGGATCAGTAATTAAGTCTCTTGAATTGACTATCTTAAGCCCGTCTAGACTAAAGAATTCGCTTATACCGAAAATAGCTCTAATCTTTGATGAAGGTTGGATTTATCTTAAGAAAAATGACCTCGTAATTAACTTGATAAGACTAGGCAGAGGATATGGTGCTTTAGTAGCTCTAGCAACCCAAGACATAAATGATATTATTGAATTAGGCTACGGGCTTTTAGATAATGTAGGATTATTTATCGTACTGGCATCACCTGATAGAAGTTATTGGAATAAAGTGTCTCAGGTATTAAGAATTAGACGTGATATTGAGCAGTACTCATTGCTTCTTGGGAAGGGTGAGGGAATAGTTAGGATTTCCCCGGACCCTAGGCCTCTTCCTCTTAAATTAATTCTTGATTAAGAATCTAGTATGGTAGACCAACCCGAGCGAGGAGGGCATTACTTTCTAATTCTCTTACTTCAGCTACACGTGAGTTTAGGTCTATTATTCCATATGATTTATGCTTGCTTAAGTAACCTGCAAGAGTACCTGGATTCATTACTAGTACATTATTGGATATCTTCAAGTCGTATTGATGTGTATGTCCATATAGTACTATGCTATAGTATCTACTACTTACTAGTGCATGAACAATCTTTTTTGTTAGGTTAGGGTCCTTGAATCCGTGAATAGCTATGACATCATACTTCCCTATCTTGAGCTCGAGAGGCTGCTCACTTATTTTATTTCCTGCTAGCTCCATGAGCTTTATCTTATCACCATCATTATTACCTAGAATGCCGATAAAACCCACATTATCTATTCTGAGTATTTCCAATAAGGTAAAGGGTGATGTGTAGTCACCTAAGTGAATTATGGCATTAATACTTAATTTCTTAACTATATCCTTAATCTTACTTAAACTATCAAGATTATCATGAGTGTCTGATATTATTAAGTACATACTCAATATCCACACCCATAAAACTAACTAAAGATAATAAATAAAACGAAAAATGTTTAAGTTTGATTTATCTTGTACTTCTTATTTAACCCTCAGGATAGTCGTCTGGCACCTTAGCTCTGAAGTACTTGCCTGTCTCAGGGCTCTTGAATAGACCTATCTTAACACCCTTCCTGCCTCTGGGAGCTAGTGTCCAGACCTTCTCTGGTACTAGCTCAACCTCCTTACCAGTTGTGGGATCCTTTACCTTAACTGGCTTCTTGGCCATTTTATTTCACCATTATCATAAGATATTGGATGCTGTTAAGAATTACTTAGTATCTTTAATGTCTATTTTTAAGTTTTCATGATAGTTACTTTAAGATATTCTAAAGGAATTCTTTAGTATAACAAGGGTTTCACTTTAATCTATAAATATATTGATAAATAGCTCTTTCTTCAATTGATGAAAAAATCATGATTTAATACAATATGTAATACTGAAGGTCATGACTTCTTAACTGAAAATTAATTTTATAGAGATTCTGTTTCACACCAATACAAATTTAATAAATGTATGTAAAAACTTTTATGTCCTAGTACATAGTACAAGTACACTATAGAATTGCTTAAAACCCCCCTTACTTATTTTGTTATTGGTGCCGGGGTAGCTCAGCCGGTAGAGCGCCGGGCTGTTAACCCGGTGGTCGGAGGTTCGAATCCTCCCCCCGGCGCCACTTAGCTAATTTCTAATATTGCAATACTTAATAGTGGGGTATGTAAATGACTGAAATATTTAGAGTAGATCCGCTTGACCCGGATCTCAACGTCATTAAGAAATGCGCTAATATACTTAGGTCTGGTGGTTTAGTTGTTTTTCCTACTGAGACAGTTTATGGCTTAGGTGCTGATGCATTTAATTCAGAGGCTGTGAGGAAAGTCTTTGTGATTAAAGAGAGGCCATTAGGTAATCCCTTAATAGTCCATATTTCAAATCTCGATCAATTAAATTATGTAACTGCTGATGTACCAAAACATGCGTGGAAATTAATTGAGACCATGTGGCCAGGCCCGCTTACTTTAGTTCTTAGAAAATCACAGAAGGTGTCAGATATAGTTACAGGTGGGCTACCTAAAGTAGGTGTTAGAATGCCTGCACATCCTGTAGCTATTAAACTAATAGAATCAGCTAATACACCCTTAGTTGCGCCTAGTGCTAACATATCAGGTAGGCCGAGCCCTACAATAGTAAACCATGTTCTTCAAGACCTTTACGGTAAGGTGGATGCAATTATAGATACCGGAGAAACACTACTAGGTATAGAGTCAACTGTCGTAGATCTCACGACTAAACCACCAACCTTAATTAGGGCAGGTCCAGTATCTATTGAGACTTTAGAAAAAATTCTCGGCACTAAAATTAATGTACCAGCACACGCCAGAGGGCTTAAGCAAGTAGATAAACAGGCACCCAGAAGTAAGTACATTCACTACGTGCCAGGTACTTCACTAGTACTTGTGGAACTGGATGATTATTCTAATTTAACTAAACTTACCGAGAAGATCTCCGAGGTAGCTAAGAATTACCTTGAAAAAGGGTATAAAGTAGCTATCATAGCATCAAGAGAAACATTACATCATTATAGCAGGTTAATAGGCATTAAATTAGTTGTACTGGGGTCTAGAAAAAGACTTTATGAAGTAGCTAAGAATGTTTTTAAAGTACTCAGGAATTTGAATTCATTAAATGTAGATGTAGCTATTTGCGAAGGTTTTGATGAAAAAGGATTAGGACTAGCTATAATGAGTAGACTTAGAGAAGCAAGTAAGCAGAATATCATTAAGGTTAAAGAATGTTAACGCATTTGAGAAAATAAAAGCTGCTTAATATCAGGGAAGCACTTACTTTTATATGGTGATGGAGGATGCATAATATTGAAGATAATATAAGGTCTGTCATATCTCTCATAAATTCTTTTCTAAGAGAGAAAGACAGTGTGAGAGAAAGCGTCATTAAGAAAGCTAGGGACATTATTAGAGAAGCTGGCTACGCAGTTACGGACGTACATAAGGGTGACTTATCATCAGCTAAGTCAAGAATTATGGACCTAAGAGCTAAGGTTTCTGGGTTAATTAGTCAATTAAGGAATCACCCAGAGTTAATGTACTCTAACCTATTGTACAATGCTTTAGCGGAGTATGCTGAAGCAGAAATATTTTATGCAATAGTAATAGACGGGAAGCTACCTACACCTAGTGAACTAAATTTACATCCGGTTCCATACCTTCAAGGACTACTAGATGTTGTTGGTGAAATAAAACGATACACATTAAGTCTCTTACGCAACCGGGAAATCAATAGGGCCTGGAGATACTTCAGTATAGTTGAAACAATATACGAGGTTACTAAAGCATTAGACTACCCGGATGCCTTAGTGCCTGGCCTCAGAAGAAAGGTTGATATAGCTAGGGCTGTCGTTGAGAATCTTAGGGCATTTTTGATTGATATTCAATTTAGATTTGAATTAATAGACAAGTTAAGAGGCCGTGAAAGTAAGAGTTAATATAATAGATAATTTGTGGTCCCGCCGGGGGGATTTTCGTGAGCGGGAGTACCTGCTCATTTCGAACCCCCGACCGCCCGGTATCTGCCCGGGCGGTAGCCCAGCGGTGTATCACGCTTCATCCGCTAGGGAACTTAATCCCCCGTCTGCGTGTGGGCTACCACCACACCCTACACTCCCGCCCGGCTTAGCCGGGTGCCGGGCGCTCTTCCGCTGAGCTACGGCGGGACCATTACAAGATATGTAAACGGGGTTATAAATCTGAAGACTACTAGTTTTTGTTAAAGCTAATTCATAAAATAAAAATATTAATAAAAATTATTTAGTTTTTGTTATAGCTATATGCATGCATTATTGAAGTTTAGCCTGAATAGAAGATATTTTATCCTTAATGCTTCGTGTCTTGTCAATCCTATAGTCAATTGATATGAAAGTTAGTATTCGCTTTATGCTCATATCAGTTAGTCTTTCATGTACGTGTTTCGCTATTTTACCTATTTCTTCTATGTTCTTAATCTCAATAGCAGTCTCTCCTGATTCTATTATGGGATTGTAGCCTAATTTTCTCAATATTTTCACGACTTCTGCAACATATTTCGATATACTTGTACCTGTACCTAGAGGAATGACCTTAATATGCACATGAATGTACATAATTGGCACCTAAGTAAACTCCTTACGAAACCTAATTTCACTTTCCTATAAACTTAACCACGTAAATTAATCAATGTATAAAAAATTATTATTTTAAAAATCTACAATAAATAATGGAGATCAGTACATGGGGTAAGAGCAATACTTATAAATAAAATCTCAATATATTATCGGAGTAACGTTAAAAAATTCCTAATCTCGGAGGTGCATGTTATGGCCCAGAAACTAACCGTCTTAGGAGCAATATTACTTATAATAGGTATAGTAATAGGCGTAGGAATAGGTTATGCGGTAAAGCCAACAGCACCAGGAGCTCAAACAGTGACTACAACAATAACAGAGACCATAACGCAAACAGTAAAAGAAGGTGTGACCCCGACTCCTACAGGAGCAGCAGGAGAAATAAAAATAACCGTATGGGCATCTGGATCACCAGTTGATGTTACAAGAGTAAACAATATTGAAGCAGCTGCTGAAATCCTTAATAAGATGCTGGAGGCAGCAGGAGCTAACGTTAGAATAGTCGTTGAAAAACAGTACTTCAGGTCCGACTACATGGATAAATTGACTGCTGCATTCGCGGCTGGTGAGGCACCAGACATTATAGCTATGAAGAATCTTGCTGCACTAGCAGATGGCGGATATATCATCCCCC
>CAYZJX010000004.1:0-22293 GCA_964479035.1 uncultured Desulfurococcaceae archaeon | reverse complement strand
TACTTTAACTATACTGTAGTGTCTTGGTGGCAGTTTCACTACAGTACCACTCATAACATTATTACCTTATCTAAAGAGAAAAGACTAATTTTTAAGTTTAGCAACATATTATACAATAATTTAACTTTTTAAGTTAAGTAAATCGCCTTAAAGGTATTACTCAACATCTTAAGGTCCTAGCTCATCGAATATGCCAAAGTATTAAAGCTATGTAGAGTAAGAAATTCATTAATGGGTAGCATAGGAGGAGAGTATTTAAGTAAGGGGTTGCTGATTGATCAGAAGCATATTAAGTACACTGGTAGATGAATTAGCATCTGCTGCATTAAGGAGAAGTGAGTATGCACTGACTTACGACTATGGCATAAAGGACATTCATCTATATTTGAAGGATGTGGAAATAGTGGAGCTCAATAAGCCTAAGTCTAGGTATGATGCAGTAGCTCTTGATGTAGCTTCGGCAACCATACACGTGGGTGGTGGTGAAGTAGCACTAGCTACGGGTTGTATTGTAGGTAAGAAGCTAGTAACGTATCCGAGCTTAATAAAAAGTCCAGCTAAGGGCCCACCATTTATTGGTGCTCCAATAACACGTGAATTAAGCTTAATTACTAATAAGTACATCATGCTTGGTATACGGTACTTTGAAGATCCGGACCTGCCAGAAGGCGCCTTAACTCATGATGTGAGAATAGCTCTTGAAACACACCTAATTCAAGAAACACCTAAGATTCTTTCTGAAGGAGAGCTTCTCCTAGTAGACGGCCCAATACACTACTCCATAACACATCCTAAGGAGGGAACTATATGGAATATCGAAATAGAGAAACTTAATGAGAGTAGGGTCAAGGCGATGTACGAGGTACTTGAGGCTGGTCACATTCCGGTATCTATAGTTAAGAGAGTTTGGGCATCAAGGCACTTAGCTAGGAAGGTTGGATTATCAAGTACTAAGGATGTAGCGCTTATTGAGTCCGTGATAACTGCTAAATATGGTAAATTAAGTAAGCCTATAATGGTAGGACCTACAACTATAGCTGAGCGGGGAGTTAAGAAAGTACTATCTTACGTTATAGTGCCTACAAGTAAATATAGCAGAATATTTACTATATTTAGAGTGGAGATCCTTAAGGATGTTGCAGACTCATTAGGCAGTAAGCTAATGGATATTATGTCGTTGCTGGCTTACTCAACTACGTCCTATGGCACTTCACTGCCTTATAAGATAGAAATAGCAGATTCCGTCTCTAAGGAGCTAACGGCAGGTATGGCATCGCTTGTGGAAATGATGCTGAAGGTTAAGGGTATACCTGTTCTTTACGGAGGTGTTAGTATTGAGTAGCATAGATCATGTAGAGAGTATTGAGGCTAATATGAAAAAGGCATTTCAGAAGGCTAGGAGGTTAGGTGAAGTCATAGGATTAGTAAGTAGGAAAACTCCATCAAAGCTCGCCCAAGAGTATGGTGCTGTAGTTGTTGAGATTGACCCGGCGACATATTATAGGGTAGGTACATCGCTGAGTGTGGGTGACTACTTAGTAGCAGTTGACATAAGAACTCTTAAGGCAGTAGGTCTGAAGGTAGTTTCTGTAAGCAGAGCGGACATTGTTTCTGAGGTTCACTCAATGCCTGCAATTACGCTTGAGCCCGATGTTGAGGGACTACTGACTAGTGCTGTACTTGAGGCAACACCACTACTTACTGAAGACAGTGAACCTCTTGGAATGCCGATTGAGCCTCAGTCACCTGTCGTCATACCAGGTAATGCAGAAGTATTGGCTAGGGTGATAGGGCTTCCAAATCAGGGGCTTATTCTTGGTGCACTACACACGGGGTCCGGCAGTATTGCTGGCGGGAAGATACCAATGTACTTGCCCAGGACAGAGATATTTAAGCACATGATGATAATAGGTACGACTGGGTCAGGTAAAACAACATTTGTTAAGAACCTAATATATTCAATTCACACCTCTTGGCCTGAAACGATGGTTGCTGTAGTAGATGCTGCTGGGGATTACACGCAGATAGCTCTTCCACCACACAATTGCCCGGAGGGACATGAAGTGTATGTTAATTCATGTAGGGAGCTCCTTGAGAAGATACCTAAGTGGATTACCGTATTAGTTCCCATAAAACGGGGAGATTCTAATCTTAGAGGATTTGCCGAGAGGTACGTAATTGACCGAGTGGGCAGGTTAGCTGAGGTTTTTCATGGCCTGAAACCTGAAGTAAAGGCTGAGGTTCCAGGGAGAGATTTCGGAACCGTTAATTCTATTGTTGTTAAGGTTAGACTAAAGGATGAATATGAGGTCGTAATTGAGGTTGTGCCGATATCACTTAGTTATCAGCAATTAGCAGATCACTTAGAGATATTTCCGTTATTTTCGAGGCAGGCCAAGGTATACCTAAGGAATATACTTAATTACTTAGAGTCCATTGAAGGTGCTATAATCAATTTCACACACTTGCATAGGTTATTTCAAAAGAAATTTGATGCCCTGAGGAGGGACTTAAAGCTACATAAGGGAACACTCGAAAATATCGAAAGAGCATTGAATTTTATTGCCGGGTCAGAAGAGGTTGATGTGAGTATAGACAGGCGTGTTATTGGCATGCCATCGGCTGAAGTACTTGCAGAAAATTATAGAGGCCCAATAATTCTGGACCTCGACTACGCCTTTCTGAGAGGCGCTCACTTCTTAATAATTAACATGATTGCATATGAATTCATGAGGTCAATGTATGTGTGGAAGAAAATTGGAGAAGGAGCAACTAAGCCCGTTATACTTGTTCTTGATGAAGCACATAGATTCTTTCCTTCAGAAGGAACGCTGCCCGAGGAAGTAGAGCTACTAGCTGACTTTATAGCTAGAGTAGCCAGGCTGGGGAGGGCTCGTGGACTAGGTTTAGTATTTTCAACACATTCACCTAGGGATGTGCATAAGATAGTAATTCAGTTAGCTAACACCAAAATAGTATTTAGAAGCAGGAAAGAGTACCTTGAGCTTCTAGACGTACCTAAAGAGTATTATAGAATTATTGAGCTAGCACCAGATCGTGTAGCCCTAATAGGAACTCCGACAATTAGGGTGGGGTACGCGCTCTTTCGTACTCCTGAGCCACTACTTGGTCACTTTGATCTAGGGATAGTAGCTGCTGGAGCTAATTTAAGGTACTAGGATACGAAGATGTAACGAATTATAGAATAAAAGTTTTGCAGCCCCTAGTATCATAGGTGTTTTGGATTTGTGTGGAATTATAGGAATAGTCACTAGCGGTAAGTTTAGAGGAGAGCGCAAGCTAGGTACGCTAATTAAACAGGCATTAAAACACTTAGAATATAGAGGCTACGACTCAGTAGGATTTGCTGTAGTAACTTTTGATGGTAAGCTCATTGTCAGGAAATCGCGGGGGATGATTGATGCCGTATCTGTTAAGTTAGGCTTTGATGAGCTAGATGGATACATAGGTATAGGGCATACTAGGTGGGCTACGCATGGCCCGCCAAGTGATGCTAATGCACATCCTCATACTGATTGTAAAGGGCGGATAGCTGTAGTACATAATGGAATCATAGAGAACTACATGGAGTTGAAGAACTACCTGATAAAACGTGGGCACTCATTCAGCTCAGAAACAGATAGTGAGGTAGTATCTCACTTAATAGAGGAGTTTAAGAAGCTGGGTGCGCCGCCATATGAAGCATTCAAGGCAGCTATCTCAATGCTTAGAGGAGCATACGCCTTAGCGGTGATAGACCTAGACTCCCCGGACAGGATATTTTTTGCAAGGAGCACATCACCGTTAGTTATAGGCTTAGGTGATAGTGAAAATTACGTAGCGAGCGACATACCTGCCTTCTTAGAGTATACAAGAAAAGTAATAGTTCTGAGGGATGGAGAGGTAGGTTATGTAACGTCAAGAGAGGTTCACATAGAGAAGCTCGTTCAGAGTGAGGCAAGGCATTCGGAGGTGCTTGCGGAGCTACCCATAGTACTTAATACTTTGAAAACAAGCGCTGTGGATCCAAGCAGTAGAGTACGTGTAATTGATTGGACTCCTGAGATGGCTATGAGAGGTGGGTACCCACACTTCATGCTTAAAGAAATACATGAACAGCCTCAGGCTGTCCTATCAACCCTAGCTGGTGTAGCTGATGAAGTAAGGCGTGTAGCTGAGCATCTTAAGGGTGTTGAGAGGATTATTATAGTTGGTGCAGGTACCTCCTATCATGCCTCATATATTGGGGCTTTACTATTGAGTAATATAGCTGGTGTGTGGTCAATACCCATTATTTCCTCGGAAATGAGGTGGTATTTGAGGAGCTTAGGAAAGAGCGATGCCGTAATTGCTGTCAGTCAATCTGGTGAGACAATAGATACATTGCTTGCTGTTAGGGAGGCTAAGAGAATGGGTGTGCTGACTATAGCGCTGTCTAATGTGATTGATTCAGCAATACCTAGGGAGTCGGACTTAGTAATTTACACAAGAGCAGGGCCCGAAATAGGTGTTGCAGCAACAAAGACATTCACTACTCAAGTAGCTGCACTAACTTACTTAGCAGCCGAGTTAGCACGTGTTAAGGGTCTTATGAGTGAAGGGGAATTTACTGACTATGTGGCAGAGCTTAAGAAGCTGCCTGAGGTCATTGCAGGTGTAATTGCGCAATATGAAGCTAAGGCTAGGAGTATTGCTAAGAACATGGTTAATAAGAACTCAGCGTTCTACTTAGGGAGGGGTTATGGACTCCCGATTTCTATGGAGGGTGCCTTAAAACTTAAGGAGATAGCGTACATTCATGCCGAAGCATATCCTGCGGGTGAGTCGAAGCACGGTCCCATAGCGCTTGTCGAGGAAGATTTTCCTGTAGTATTTACTGCTTTGAGTAGTGAGGAGTATGAGTTAATTAAGAGCAATATGGAGGAGATGAGAGCCAGGTATGCTTGGGTCATAGCTGTAGTTCCTAAAACAGGCAGCATATCAAAGGAGGTGCTTAGGCTGGCTAGTGAATGTATTCCACTACCTCCTCTTAACCCCGCCATAGCCCCAGCAGCTTACATAATACCACATCAGCTTATAGCGTACTATACAGCAGTATTCAGAGGATACGATCCTGACAAGCCACGCAATTTAGCTAAGACCGTTACAGTTTATTGAGGTGTTAGGTGTGCGTGAGGCAGTAATTTTAGCTGGAGGAGCGGGAACAGGCATTAAGGTATTAACGTGCGGGAAGCCTAAGGTTTTACTTAAAATACTTGGGAAAGCAGTTATTGAGTATGTTCTTGACGCTTTACTCAATATAGGAATAAGAAGAGCTGTAATAATAACCGATAAACCAAGAGAATTCGAGACCATAACACTGAAGTACGGTAAGGTAATGGAGTTTGAGGTGAGGAAACAGAAAGGTGAGGGATTAATTGCCGCTCTACTTACGGCAGCTGACGAACTATCTAAGAACGCATTGCTGGTTTATGGAGATACTCTAATGCCTACGGAGGGGTTCCGTGGTGTTATTAATGCTTTCCAGACCTTCAATAAGCCAGTAATTACTGTTGTACCTGAGGAGGACGTATCACTTTATGGTGCTGTAACATTGACTACTGATGGAAGAGTCAGGTCGTTTGTTGAGAAACCAGAGAAGTATGTTGAGGGAGCATACGCGTTTGGAGGTGTTGCGGTACTTGATGAGGAATTAGTTAGGTTAATTGAGAGTGAGGGGTCACTTGATAAGGCGGTAAATAGCTATGTCAGGAGGTATGATATGGTAGCATCAATATGGAGTGGCTGGTGGGTTGATGTTGGCTATCCGTGGAATGTGCTGGAAGCCCAATATTACCTCTTTAATGAATATGTGGGTAATTCAATAATATCTAGGAAGGCTAGGATTGCATCAACAGCTATTATTGAAGGTCCTGTAGTAATAGAGGAGGGCGCTCAAATCGATCACTATGCAGTAATTAAAGGACCAGCTTACATAGGTAAGAATGTACTGGTTGGTACTCATGTATTCATTAGACCCTATGTAGGAGTTGGAAGAGATTCAACCGTGAGTTCCTACGTAGAACTTGTCTGGTCGGCCATAGAGCCGGAGGCCACTATAGGGAGAGGTACATTCCTAGGCTTTAGCGTAGTTGGTGAAAAAGCAGTTATTGAGTCAAATGTAATTACTGAACTACTCACCGAACCGGAGAGGGAGGGCATTAAGGCTATTAAGGTAGTTAAGAAGAGAAAGCAATACACTAAAATAGGGGCATTTATAGGATATAGAGCTAGGGTGCCTGCAGGCAAGAAGCTTCAGCCAGGAGAATATGTTGGGGGCATATGTAATGAATTACGGCATAGACGCTTACAGAGGGCTAATAAGTAGGATAACTAAGGAATATAGTAGCGCTTTAGTAGCTAAAATAAGGAAGCTCGTTGAGTATTTAGGTAATACAGTAAAAATTATGGACTTCTGCGGAACTCATGAATGGACGATTACACACTATGGAATTAGAACGTTAGTTCCTAATGAAGTTGAGTTGATTGCAGGGCCTGGGTGCCCGGTCTGCATTACTCCCGCCTACTATGTAGACCAACTAATTAAGTTATCCCTTGAGGGAATCGAAGTCCTCACATATGGTGATGCAATTAGGCTTCCTGCATCGGTAGGTCATACGCCTAGGTCACTCTTAGAGGCTAAGGCGAGTGGCGGTAATGTTCGTATAGTGTACTCCTTTATGGATGCTGTGAAGTACGCTAAGAGTAAATCCAATGATATGGTATTTTTTGCTATAGGGTTTGAGACTACAATGCCGTCAGTAGCATCAGTAATTCTGAAGGGTAAAGTACCTAAGAACTTATCAATACTGACAGCTTACAGATATACCCCACCAATAGTTAAACATCTACTTACTGAAGTAAAGGCTGTACAGCTTGATGGCATCATAGCTCCAGGCCATGTTTCAGCTGTCATAGGTGCTTCATCATGGGAATTCATTCCTAAGGAGTATGGTGTTCCTACAGTAGTTGCAGGATTTGAGGCTATAGATGTTCTTGCAGCAATAGAGAGTATTCTTGAGATGAAGGTTAAAGGTGAGGCAAAGCTTGTCAATGAGTACAGCAGGGTAGTGAGGTGGGAGGGAAATAAACTAGCTAAGCGAGCAATAAGTGAGGTATTTGAAGTTTGTGATGCTTACTGGAGAGGTATAGGTTTTGTTAAGGAGAGTGGCGGTTTCTTCAAAGATAAATTCAGGAACCATGACGCGGTTAGCCAGTATGGCTTAAGGGATTCACCAAGTGATCTTTCTAGGGAAATAGTGCCTGGCTGTAGGTGTCATGAAGTAGTTCTCGGACTCTGTAAGCCAATTCACTGCCCATTATTTATGAAGATATGTAGTCCTAGCTCTCCTTACGGGCCATGCATGGTAAGTATTGAAGGAACATGTAGAATTTGGGCAGAGCATCCAGAAGCCCTAATACTTAAGGAAGTGAAGTCAATTAGTGCTACTCTAAGATCTATGGACAATAAATTAAGCACCTAGCTCCAGCAACGGTTATAACTAGGTCTACCTAAAACACATAGGGTTCTAGGTGGCTGCTATGGCTGAAAGTAAGAAGGTCACGATAGCTCATGGTGCTGGAGGTAAGGAGACATGGGAGATTGTGAATAAATTAATAGTAATGAAAGTGCCCGAGCACTTAAGATGTACAGCAGGAGGGGTCGGTATTGATGAGTTAGATGATGGAGCAGTAATTAGGATTGGGAATAAGTACGTTGTCGTCACCATAGACTCGTATACTGTTAAGCCACTGAAGTTCCCTGGAGGTAATCTCGGAGTACTAGCAGCGTCGGGAACAATTAATGACCTACTGATGATGGGGGCTAGACCGGTTGCTATTGAGGACGCCATTCTAGTTGAGGAAGGTGTTGACATGGAGTTAGTTAATGAAATCGTAGACTCCTTCATTAAGGTGGTTACTGGGGAAGGACTTGCAGTAATTGGAGGGGACTTTAAGGTAATGCCTAAAGGGTCTTTAGATACTATGGTGATAACATCTGCAGGTATAGGCATTGCCGATAAGCCAATAGTAGACACTGAGCTGAGGGCTGGTGATGACATTATTGTTACTGGGCCCGTAGCAGAACATGGTGCAACGATAATAGCAGCTCAGCTAGGTATGCTGAATAGCATTAAGGGGTTAAGAAGTGATGTCAGACCATTAACTAACGTCATGCTCCCTCTGTTGGAGAAATTTAGTGACTATATACATGCGGCTAGGGACCCAACTAGAGGTGGAATAGCATCAATACTTAATGAGTGGGCGTCAGCTATAGGAAAGACTATAATTATAAAGCGTGAGGACGTGCCTATTGAGGAGAGTGTTAGAAGTTTTCTAGATATGTTAGGTATTGATCCGTTGCAAGTAGCATCTGAGGGTATAGCTGTTCTAGGAGTAGATCATGAAGTAGTGGATGAGGTTATCAGATATCTAAGGTCACTTGGGCAAGTACGGGCTAATATTATTGGGAGAGTTGTTGAGCCGCCCTCCGATGTAGCTAAAGGTAAAGTGCTTGCTGAAACAGAAGTAGGAGGGCTCGTATTTATTGATACAACTTCGGTTTTAGTGCCTAGAATATGCTAGCACAATTATTTGCTTAAGCACTTCTTTAGAACTTCAATAAGCTCTGAAAGTAGCTCATCACTAAGATTGAGCCCTATTTCTTTTAATTTTGTTTTGACATCATTTACATTACTTAAATTACCTACCTCCTTAAGGAACTCGCCTAGTTCCCATGGAAATATTACCCAATTTGTAGTCATTGTTATGTAGAAGTCAGGGTGAATTATTGATTTAGGCTTAGTAAAGAGTGCTGCAGACTTAACGATTGATGCTCCACGTAATCTAACCTGCTCAGTAACTACCTCAAGCGTTCTACCTGAATCAACTACATCATCTACTATTAGCACTTTCTTATCTCTAACATCTAATGTAAGTGGCTGAGTAATTATGGGTCTTTCAGCATGCTCGGCTATACCCTTATAAAACTTTACTTCAACAGCACCTAGGTCCTCAACATCTAATACATCAGCAACTATCCTAGCAACAATAAAGCCCCCTCTTAAAACACCAACTATAGCATCTGGCTTATAATTATCTTCAATAATTCTCCTAGCTATCTTCAGAGACATTACATGGATGTCATCCCAAGTAACTGGTAGGAAACCCAAAGATCACACCTCACTAAAAGCTTACATGATAAAATAAATTAAAAATATCTATCCGAAGAACATTTTCCCGGATCTCACCATCAGGTGCGTTAAACTACAATGTTTAAAATTCTTGGTCTAACCCTATATGGTTAGGGATTAAAGATGAGTATTTCTAAGATCTTGTCAGGAGTGAGTTCGATAGCGGTTGTTGGTGCGACACCAGTAGAAGGTAAGGTAGGTTATGAGATTCTGAAGAACATCATTAAAAGCGGATTTAAAGGTGATATTTATCCTGTAAATCCAAAATATGAGTCAATACTTGGGATTAAGGCTTGGTCTAATGTTTCTCGATTGCCTAAGACACCTGACGTAGTAGTAATTGCCGTACCACCACCAGTTGTTCCAAATGTTCTAGAGGAGTCAGCTAAGAAAGGAGTTGAGTTAGCTGTAGTAATTACAGCTGGATTTAGAGAGGCAGGGAATGAAGTACTAGAGCAAAAGTTAAGGAATATAGTGCATGACTACGGCATTAGGGTAATAGGACCGAACTCGGCAGGCATTAGTATAGCTAGTCTTAATCTGCACGCAAGTATTGAGGTAGCTCCGGATAAGGGCTCTATTGCTTTAATGGCTCAAAGCGGTGCCTTAGGCGGTGTTGTAATTTCTAAGTTACGGAGCTACTCTAGTGGTGTCTCGTTCTTTATAAGCTTGGGTAATATGATGGATGTAGACGTAGCTGATACGTTGGAATATGCTCACGAGGACAGCAGCACTGAAGCAGTCATAGCATATATTGAGTGGCTTAGTAATGGTAGGAGATTTCTTGAAATAGCATCAAAACTAACTTCCACAAAGCCTCTAAGTATATTAAAGGGTGGGTGGGGAGAGAGAAGTAGTGAGGCAGTAAGGTCACATACTGGAGGACTTACGTCCTCATACCAGGTGTTTATGGCGGCAGCTAAGAAAGTAGGTGCTTATCTTGCGGAAGATTTAGATGATTTAATTGAGGTATGTGAGGTCTTACGTAAGCTCAAGAAAGGCCTGTCAGGAAAGAAAATACTAATAGTAACTAACTCAGGCGGCTTAGGAGTAATACTTGCATCACATTTAGAGAGCGGTGGCTTGGATTTACCGCCGCTGAGCAGTGCGCTAAGAGAGCATATTACTGAAGTAAGCAGGAAGAGGCCGTCAGGTTTAAATCCTATAGATTTTGGCGGGGACGCCGTGATTGAACAGGTCGCGGCCGCGCTGACTATTAATGAGCTCAGCAAATACTATGATGCAGCAATATTAGCTTACGTGCCTACATCGGCAGAAGGGCCTGAGAAGCTATATAAGGTAATAAGTTCCACATACAAGGACTTCGTCTTACCAACAATCGTGTATGTTGATGGTGAGGGAAGTGAGCTGGTAGTGAGGTATGTTTCGAGAGTAGCACCTGTAGTGACGTCGTCTAGAGTTGCAACTAGAGCATTTAATGCATTGTATGAGAGGTATATGTACTTGAGGAGGACAGGAAAGCATTAATCGGGAAACTTACTTTAACTAACTGTAGGATAAGGTGGAATTATGGGTAGAGGTCTACAGGAGGTGAACCCTCTAACAGCGCCAGCTGGTACGGTGCTAGCTCTAATGGGTAATGAAGCGATTGCTCGGGGAGCTATTGAGGGGGGAGTGTATGTAGTTAGCGGTTATCCGGGCACGCCATCTAGTGAAGTATTAATGACATTGCACAGGTTTGGAAAAGGACTTGACATGTATGCTGAGTGGGCAGTTAATGAGAGAGTAGCATTTGAAATAGGGTTGGGTGCAGCAATAGGTGGTGCTAGGGCGTTAGTCACTATGAAAGCTCCAGGTGCGAACGTAGCTGCCGACCCGATACTTTCAGCAGCATATTGTGGTGTTGACGGAGGTCTTGTTGTATTAATAGCAGATGATCCCGGACCTCATACTACTCAAACAGAGCAGGACAGCAGATGGTTTGCGAAACTAGCCAAATTACCTATGATAACACCCTCGGATCCTCAGGAGGCCAAGGATCTTACTAAGGCAGCTTTTGATATTAGTGAGGAAATCAAGCTACCTGTTCTCTTAAGAACTACTACTAGAGTAAATCATACTGTTGGTGAAGTAGTTCTAGGCGAAGTTAAGCCTCCACAGAAGTTTAAGTCATTCGTGAGGGATCCGCCGAGATTTGTTAGAGCTGGTATGAAGTGGAATCTTGAGAGGCATAGATGGCTTAATAAGCAATTAAGTATGGTTGAGGATGTAGTTAGTAAGTACGGTATTAATAAAGTAGTTGGTGAAGGAGATGTCTATATCGTGTGTGAAGGCGTAGCCTATAACTATGTTATTGAGGCAGTTTCAGAATTAGGAATTGAAGATAAAGTTAAGATTATTAAGTTAGGTCTCCTGTACCCACTTCCGATTAACTTCCTTAAGGACGTAATTAAAGATTGTAAAAAGATTGTGGTGGTTGAAGAGCTCGATCCCTACATTGAGGAAGGCATTAAGAAATTACTGTATGAGTTGAACTTGAGTATTGAAGTAGTGGGTAAGGAGGAAGGCATACTTTCCATAGAGGGTGAACTGACTCCGACGTCAGTTAAGGCAGCTTTAGCTAAGGTACTTGGTATAAAATATGAGGTAGGAGTTAATTCGTCTACTAAGCTGAAGGAAGTACCAGTAAGGCCTCCACCACTATGTCCATCATGCCCGCATAGGTACTCCTACTTGGCAATAAGATTCGGTATTGCTAAGGCGGGATTTAAGGTGTCCGAAGTACCTATTATTGGTGATATCGGATGTTATGCGCTAAGTGTTAATCCGCCAATAAGCGCTATCTGGACAGAACACAGCATGGGTGCAAGCATATCCATGGCAATGGGCCTCAAGGTCAGTGGCTATCCTAAGCCAGTTATTGCCACAATAGGGGACTCGACGTTTTATCATGGTGGTCTTCAGCCGCTGCTTGAGGCCATACACAAGAGGGTCAATATCCTCGTTATAATATTAGATAATTCAGTAGTTGCTATGACTGGGCACCAGTCGACACCTGAATGGAGTAGGACAGAGACAGGTAAAGAGACGAAGGCTGTGGATATAGTTGAAGTCGTTAAGTCGATGGGGGCAGACAATATTACTGTTGTTGATCCGTACAATATCGATGAAATGACAAATATGGTAGCTGAGTACTTGAAGAAGCCTGGGGTAAACGTAATAGTTGCTAGGCATCCATGTGCTCTTATGGAGGTTAGGGCTAGAGGTGTCATTAAGAGGTATACAGTACTGCCAGAGAAGTGTATTGGTTGCCGTGCATGTATTTCTATGACCGGATGTCCAGCGATATACATGGAAGGAGGTAAAGCTAAGATAATGCTAGAAGACTGTTTTGGCTGCGGACTTTGTGTTAGGTACTGTCCACAGAATGCTATTGTAGAAGTTGAGAAGAGGTGAATAGGATGAGGGTATTAGGTGATAACAAAATAATCAACATACTAATAGCCTCAGTAGGTGGTCAGGGAGGTCTGACGCTATCTAGAACAATAGCTATAGCAGCAGTTATGAAGGGGTACTCTGTTAGGACTGGAGAGTCCTTGGGCATGGCTCAGAGGTTTGGCTCAGTCGTTAGTTATGTGAGGATAGGTAAAGAGGTGAAGGCACCTATCTTTGGAGTAGGTGATGCAGACTACCTAATAGGTCTTGAACTTACTGAGACTGTAAGAAATCTACATTACCTTAAGAAAGGAGGACTGGCTGTGGTCTCTGAGGAGATCAAGCCGCCATTAAGTGCGAGCTTAGGCTTGGCAAAGGCCTTAAGCCAGGATGTGTTAATAAGTACCCTCAAGAGTAATGCAGAGAATTTAGTACTTGTTCCTGCAAAAGAACTAGCTGTCAAGGCAGGTAATCCGAGAGCAGCAAACATGGTGCTATTAGGAGTATTTAATGAAGTGACGAAGTTGCTCGATGATACTTCAATTAAGGCAGCAATAACGACGCTACTACCCGGACACAGAGGAGAAACATCTATTCAGGCATTTGAATTAGGTAAGGAATGGATTAAATCGAGAAGGTAATTTTTACTGATCCTATTACTAATTCACTTAGGCTATCAGCAGGAGCTAGGTATGATGAAGAAGCCAATAGCATTTATACCGGGTAGTTACTATGTTAGCTTAAGTACGAGTGGTACTTACTGTGAACTTAATTGCCCTTACTGTATGGGGAAGTATCTTGTGGGTATGGATAATGTAAGTAACCCTGAGAAATTACGTAAGGTAATGGAGTTGCACTATGCGAGAGGTGCTAGAGGCTTCTTAATAAGCGGCGGGTTTAATAGAGAAGGATACATAATAATTTCAGAAGAACAGCTCAATGTCGTGAAAGAATTTAAGAGAAGCCACAATGACTTAATTATTTCTATTCATGCTGGATTAATGCCTAAGAAGTTACTGGATAAAGTATGGAGTGTAAATGTGGATTTTATAGATTTTGAGGTGCCCCCCAGTAACAGGTACTTGAGGTACTTGAAGAACCTGCCGGGTCGTGATGTGAGTGATTACATAGAGTTCATAGAATATGCCATTAAGTATGGTAAGGACTTTATAGTGCCACATATAGTCCTTCACTCAAGGGAAAGTACTATTAGTGATGAATTAGACGTAGTTAATAAGCTGAGCAGGTTTAAGCTAAGATTGATCGTCATGTTAATTGAGATTTGGGGCACTCACGATGCAGGTAGCAGTACATTTGATATCGACAGAATTACAACAGTTCTCAGATATTCAAAGAAATTCTTTAAGGAAGTAGCCCTAGGTTGCATGCGTCCTATAACCTTTAAGATAAGGCATGATGAGCTTATAGTGCAGGAGAAACTAGTAGATAGAATAGTTAATCCCCGCAAGGATATTATAATTAGGTACAATCTACCTGTTATTCATGCATGCTGCAGTATTAAAGAAGAACACTTTAAATTGTTTCCGGTGGAAGGTTACTTAGGTTAAATACTGCATAATTTATTAATTACCTCCTTAAGCTCATACATGTTTCTAACTACATATATATTACTAATACCTGTTAATGTGACTTCGCTCTCCCTTAGGTACAGCACAGGATAGCCTACAACTTTAAAGGCTGATGAATCCCAGTCACTATCTCCTACAAACATAAACTTACTCAGTGGTACTGAGGTAATTTTTGAGATCTTTTTGAGGACTGTATCCTTACGTAGAGGATTAACTACTTCAATACCCCTAGGAATTAGGTAGCCTTGTTCATTAAATAGTAACTTATTTGCAAAGACGAGTTCTATTCCCAGCCTCTCAGCTACCATGTTAGCTAGTATATCAATACCGCCACTAACTATAGCTACTATGATACCTAAGGACTTCACGTAATGAACTAATTCATCAACATGATCCTCAAGCTCGCACTCCTTAAATGCCTCAACTATTTCCTCACGTGTAAGTTTGTTATTCCTCACCTGTAGTAACGCTTTTAGATCTCTCTCCATCCACTCACTATACGTTATTACACCTTCTCTAAACATTTCTGAGTCATTTCTTTCTTGAATTATTCTTATTGATCCGAACTTCTCATGCAAGTACCTCCAGGATGAGGGATGCTTAACTAGCACTCCATCTAAGTCGAAAGCTAGTACCCCTAATTCTCTGCATTTACTTTGCAAGCTTTGCTTACCTCCTCCAAGACATTAATAAGTAAGCTTTGGAATTTTTCTCTACTTACACCCAAAAGTACTGCACTATTAATTAATGACATTATAGTTTCAATTAATGATCTCGTCACTCTCCTACCCTTCAAGTACTTTTCTATTTCATCTATAACTTCAGGAGGGAAAGCGAAGAAATCCCCTGTAATGCGGGCGTTGTTTATTGTGCAGTACTTATCAGTACCTACCTCGATACTTACGTACTTTCCACCTTTTTCCTTAACTACCCTAGTGATAGTGTAAGTACTCAATTTCACACCTCACGGCCTTAAGTAGGTCCAGTCTCTTGACTTATATTTCCACTCAAGAGACCTAGCTAAAGTTAGCTCTGACTCCTTAAGCTCTTCCTCAACTAACTCTACATTAAGGGCTTTCTTAAAGCCCTTGATGAGTGCTTCCATTACTTCTTCCTTGCCTACTTTCCTACCTAAATACTCTGAAATTGTAGTGACCCGCTCCCTTAACGAGGAAATGCTCTTTTCCTTTAATTTTATAGCTGGCACTAATAGCGACTTAGCCAGAATATCTAAGTTAGTTCCATACATGAATGTCCCATGCTGTAGAATAGCACCTAACCTCCTCAGCTGTGCTTGACCCGAAAATTTCTTGTCACCTATAACAACATCGTTAAGAGGCCTAAATTCAGCTGGTGCACCCAGAATTCTTGCTGCCTCAACTACTCCACTCGCTAGGAACTTAAATGAATCTATTAAATCCTTAGGTGCTGAATTAGCGGATACTACTATAGAGTACGTTATTTCTCCTTCGGAATCGTGGTAGACAGCTCCCCCACCTGTAGGCCTACGCACTAGTTCTATATTATTTTTCTTTATGAAATCTAAATTAACAGACCTACTTACTGACTGAAAGTATCCTATGGTTACTGCTGATGGCTTAAAGATGTAGAGCCTTAGGGTATCATTGATAACACCCAACCCCCTCAATATCAGCATTGCTTCATCTATAGCCATGTTGTATGTGGCTGAACCCTCATCAATTATTAGTCTAATGCGTTTCATCAGCCCACCAAACCCATTTAGCTCTACTGCACTAAATTAAATACCTTTGTATGTTGAGTAATCTTTAGAAAAGCATCCTTAGCTGGGTATGAATATGCGTGTAAGAGCATCACTAGGAACTTTAATTGCTTTAGGCTTGGAAAATGGCAGAGCAGATGTGCTCCCTAGGATAGCATATGTTATGCAATTTAGTGAGAATGGGTGCGCAGGTAGGTGCGCATTCTGTGCGCAATCTGCTAGCTCTAATGCGTCTAAGGAACTGCTTTCACGTGTTATATGGCCGGAAGTGGATTTAGATGTGCTACTTGAGGCATTGAAGAATTCATGCTATCATAGGGTATGTCTTCAGACAGTAATAAAGAAAAAGTTTATTGAGGAAGTACATAATCTAGTCAGGAACTTCAGTAAGCTAAATTTGAGTGTGTCGCTTTCCATAACTCCAGTACCGAGGAGTGAATTAGAGTTACTTGCCCGTGAAGGTGTTGATTACTTAGGTGTCGGGCTTGATACAGCATCAAGAAGTCTAGCTGAAATGTACGAGAGGCCGTTTACATGGGATACCTTTTGGGATTTCATAAGGACAGGGATTAAGATTTTCGGTAGGGGGAGAGTAGTTGCACACATTATTGTAGGTTTAGGTGAGTCACTAGAGGATATGCTCAGTACGATAGAAAAGCTAAGGAATATAGGGTCGAACGTCTCACTCTTTGCTTTTACTCCATTAAAAGGAACCAAGGCAAGCAATTTGAAGCCGCCAACTCTGCGTTACTATAGGTTAGTTCAACTAGCCACAAAATTAATTATGGATGGGTATAAGTGGCGAAACTTCATAACTTACAAAGGCGGTAAGCCATATATTAAGAAATCAGCTATAGGGCTTGATGCTGATGATCTACTTGAAGCTGTAATTATACGGGGATGTCCTGACTGTAATAGACCCTTTTACAATGAAGTACCGGGTAAAGAACCCTATAATTTTCCTAGTCACGAGTATCTAGTTAAGTGGAAGGAGAAGGTCGTCAAGGAAATAGAAGAGATATTAGTGTAATATGACGGGGGTGCTTAAGTAGAATTACTTAATAGGACCTACATCAAGGTATCCTTGCCTTAATCCCATGCCAGCGTATTTGCTTAGCCCCTCTTCGCCTTTAGTAAGTAGTATGATTAAGTTTCTTGCATGCTTAGCTGCCCTATCAATAGCTATTTTCTTTAATTCTTCATCTTTCTCTGCTTCATCTTCATGAACTGTAACGTCTATTACGTGTTTTAGAGTCTCCAATTGAACTAGCTGTAATGCCATACTTGCCACAACATATGACAGCTTATCCGTTAGTGTTCTCCCGACCCACCCTAACGTTATAACTGCTTCGCAGCCGTATTCAACAAGTAATTTCTTAGCGGCCACAGGTATGTCCTTAATCCCAGGAACTGTATACCTAATTATTCTAACATTGGGAAGCTCCTCCCTAATTACTGACTCCGCTATTGAGCCCATATCAACACGAGCGAATGTAGTATCAACTATACCTATCTTGATCATCCTAGCACATCCTCTAAGAACTTACCATTTTCATATATTAAGTCACCGTCAGCATAGACTTTCCCATCCTTTTTCATGTCTTTAATCATGTCCCAATGTATTGCTGATGTATTCTTGCCGCCTGTTCTCGGGTATGATGCTCCAAGTGCCATGTGGATTGTACCACCTATTTTCTCATCAAACAGTATTTCCTTAGTAAATCTGGTTACATCATAATTCAGACCAAATGCGACTTCACCTAATCTCTTAGCTCCTTCATCCACCTCAAGGATTTTTCTGAGGAACTCCTCACCCTTAGCGGCAGTAGCCTCAACTACCTTACCTTTCTTGAAAACAAGCTTTACCTTTTCAACCTCTATGCCACTCCATATTGCAGGATACGTAAATACTATGTAACCCTCTGTGCTGTCCTCGTGCGGGCCTGTAAAGACCTCACCTCCAGGCATATTGTTTTTACCGTCATCATTGATCCATGTCCTTCCATCAACTCTCACAAGTATGTCAGTATCTCTAGATACGAAGTGTAGTTCAGAAGTCTTACTAAGAGCATTAATAACTTTCTGCTGCCACTCTGTCTGCTTAATCCATGACCTTACGGGATCATCACTATAAAGCTTAAGTGACTTAAATACAAACTCACTATACTCGAGAGGGGACATACCTGCTTCTTGAGCTAGTGAATTTGTTGGGTATACGGTCACTAACCAGCGCAGAGATCCCTCAGCATCTCTCCTCATGAAAACTTCGGTTAGTTTTCTTAAAGCCTGCCGCCTTAACTTAATTTTCTCAGGATCAACACTAACTAATGGCTTAGTATGTGTTGGTGAAAGAATACTTATTCTAACATCAATATTTTCTACCATAAAAACATCTATTTTTGATTCGTATCTCAAAAGCTCTTCTGTTGCATACTTGTAAAAAATCTCGTTTAAAACATCATCATGTAAGTTAAAGTGAGGGTAAGCACCCTTAGATACTATAGCTTTCCACAACTCCCTAATCAGCGGCAGTGCCTCGAATGAAGCACTAATTAAAACTTCATCGCCTCTGCGCACCTCAGTACAGTAGTCGACTATTAACCTAGCAAACTTATGCAGCATCTTATGACCCGGAAAATATTGGGATTAGCGTTATTAATACAATTTCTGATTATGCTAGTTTGACTTTATTAAAACGCATGAACACTTTTTAAATTAAGAAGCAACACTATGTTGATTGTTAGTGGTTTTTAATACCGTAATGTTCTCTTTCTACATTGTTTTAAATTTAATTATTGACGATATTAGAATGTAATAATCAGAACAATTTTTAATTAGTCGTGATAAGTAAAGGTTTAAAACATTCCCTTATCAAATATTATGTGAGGTTACTAAAATGGGCTCCAAGTTTTTAGAAGACACGCTTACAACAATAAAGCGTGGTATTGAATTAGGAGGTTTTCCAGAGGAACTCTATAAGCTCTTAAGCAAGCCTGAGAGAATTTTAGTCGTTAAAATACCGGTCAGAATGGATGACGGCAGGCTGGAAGTATTTGAAGGCTATAGAGTTCAGCATAATAGTGCGCTAGGTCCTTATAAGGGCGGTATTAGATTCCACCCGCAAGTAACCTTAGAAGATGATATAGCCCTAGCTACACTTATGACGCTTAAGAACTCACTGGCCGGCATACCGTATGGCGGTGGTAAAGGAGCCGTTAGAGTTGACTACAAGAAGCTCTCGCGAGGTGAATTAGAAAGGCTTTCGAGAGGTTATGCAAGAGCTATTGCCCCACTAATAGGTGATGAAATTGATATCCCCGCACCTGACATTGGTACTAATCCGCAGGTAATGGCTTGGATGGTTGATGAGTACAGTAAGATAGCTCAGCGCAACGTACCTGGCGTATTTACTGCTAAGCCACCTGTCCTTTGGGGCAATCCGGTCAGAGAGTACGCTACAGGCTTCGGCTGTGCAGTAATGAGCAGGGAAGCAGCTGAGAAGTATTTAGGTGGTATAGAAGGCAAGAAAGTAGCTATTCAGGGCTTTGGAAATACTGGTCGGTGGCACGCGTATTGGGTAACTAAGATGGGCGCTAAGGTAGTTGCGATAAGTGACACAAGTGGCACTGTATATGATCCTGAAGGTATTGATGTGGAGTTAGCTATGAAGATTAAGAACGAGACACGTAAAGTCATTAATTATCCGAAGGGCGAGAAGATACCCGACCCCAAGGCAGCGCTCTATGTAGATGCTGACATCTTAGGTCCTGACGCAATGGAAGAACAGATAACTTTAGAAAATGTTGATAAGGTCAAGGCCAAGATAATTGTTGAAGGTGCTAACGGTCCAACAACTCCTGAGGCTGAGGCTAAGCTATATGAGAGAGGCGCTATAATAGTGCCTGACTTCTTGGCTAATGCTGGCGGTGTAGTTATGAGCTACTTAGAGTGGGTTGAGAACCTACAGTGGTATATCTGGGATGAGGAGGAAACTAGGGCAAAGTTAGAGAGGATAATGAAGAACAACTTCTTGAGGGTTTATGAAAAATTCGAGGACATGAAGGGAGAGAAGAAAGGAGTTACAATGAGAGGTGCAGCACTAGTGCTGTCACTTGAGAGATTATACCAGGCAATGAAGTATAGGGGCTGGCTCTAAAATAACTACTAACGTAGAGATGGACCATACTTAAAAATTAAACCCAACATTAGATAACATCCCTCTCTCTTTTCCTTATTTTCGAGGGTAAGCAAACATGAGCATAGGGTAGTACATGGTTGAGAAGAACAAAAAATACATTCCAGTCAATAGTAGCGAATTGACAATTATATTGTGTTACCCTAGCGCGGACAGAGAGTGCTTTAATAAAAGAGCACGCAGTCTAGTTGACTACGGAATTAATTACTTAGTAAGTGAGGGCAGAAGAGAAATTAATAGGATAAGGGTGTTGGGTAAAGGCCATTCTGCTATTGTTGTTAAGGCGCTCCATAATAAATATGGTGAAGTAGTGCTTAAGTTGAGAAGAAGCGATTCGAAGAGAGATAGCTTAATTCTTGAGTGCAGACTAATGGAATTAGCTGTGCCTATAGCTCCGAGACCTTATGTGTGTGATGACGACTTCATAGTTATGGAGTTTATAGATGGAATGTACTTAGAGGAATTCATTAAGTGCGCAGTTACTTCGTGTAGGGATGCGGTACTTTTACTAGTTAAGGTTCTGGCGGCATCGTACTGGCTTGATGTTGCTAGTATAGAGCATAAGGAACTTAGTATTGCTGGTAGGCACGTAATGCTGAGTAAGAACGGTAGTATAAAGATAATTGATTATGAGAGTGCGTCACCTCATTATAGGCCGTGCAACTTATGTAGTATATTCTCATGGATTGTAGTGAGAAAGCATTTACTTGAGATGTTTTGTCAAGTAGGGAGTGAATTTGTAGGGAAACTTGTCCGCTTGGTTAAGGAATATAAACTAAGCACTTCTCGAGAGGAGAGGAAGAAGCTATTTGAGAGGCTAGTAAGGAAGCTCCATAAATTAATGATGCATCATAATTCTTAGATTCTTACTTAGAATTCCTCTAGCTAGTAGCTGTCCAAGCTCATTTAATGAATTCTTTCTTAAGTTCTTAATAAACGACACTAGTGCAAGATAATCGTCTTCCGTAAATGGTCCTTTACGAAATATTGTTAGTATACAGTTTGGTGAAACTATTGATGCACCCAGCCCCCCTTCTAAGAGTATATTTGTTAGTGATCTAATGTCATGAGGTGATGGAATGCAATTCTTAGGGTGCGTATGTGCTGAAGCTACAGCTTTCACCGAGGGTATGACAACTTTGTTTTTCTCTCCCTCCAGTAGGACAGCTCTACCATTCTGAAGAACTATGAGCATATACTCTATGCCTTCTAAGGCGGTCCTGATGCTGTATGAGCGCAGGAAGGACGGTATATTCCTAAGAAATAAGTCTAGGGCCTGAGAATAAAGTTCGTTTAGGCTCCATCCTTCATGGCAGTGCTTGAACACGTAATCACTAGCTAACTTATACCTCGTGATATTATCTAGTTCAAAACCCTCATAGGGTACTTCGCTGCATCCGCTGTAACATATAATTACCTCTGAAAAACCGTGAGGTTCTATAATTTCAGGAAGTACAGCACTAACGCTGCCACATCCGTATTCAGCCATCACTGACTCAAGCCCATTAATTAAGTGATTATAAAGTGCTAGCTTAAGAGACCATGTGGAAGTTACTTCAATTTCTCTCCTGAACATTGTATGAATACACCTGTACTCTGAGTGTTAAGTCTAAGTTAATAATTTATGGTTTACTGGGTAAATGACCTAGTCAGTTGCTCAGTCAGCCACCGCATCCTCATCTGGTCAGAAGCGGTCAGGATGCTCATCATCATTTACATAATTTAAATTAACGGAAATAAATTAAAGTATGCGGTAACACTTAAGTCATTAATTCAGGTTACTTCCAGATATTATATTTTACTTAGGAAAATACTTTAAAAAGCTGGAGTTGGAAATTATGTTTACTTTATACTCTTCTTGCTGCAGTCTTCATTATTGTTCTGCTGCTCTTTATTTTGTTATAACTCACTTCTTCTCAACCTCTTCTTTAGGAGGCTCAGCACCCCAGAACAGTTGTATAACTCGCATGGATGGCGGTGGTGTAATGTATGCAACGACCAGGTACGCTATTAGTGAGAACAGTAGTCCAGGAACACAAGGATCAGCTCCAGCGAAGTACGCCCCCAGTGGCACTATGCCTCCCTTACCAAGTATGTATGTTACTAGACCAACAATCATTGCGGCGATTGCAGCATACT
>CAYZJX010000003.1:0-23528 GCA_964479035.1 uncultured Desulfurococcaceae archaeon | reverse complement strand
GGAGATATAGATTTTAAGAGAAAGTATAATATCATTAAAGACAGGGGTAGAACAGAAGGTGGTGCTGGTGTGGCTGCTGACGTGGTGATTAAGCTTGTTGATGTTACGAAAGTATATAGGGCTAGCTCAGTCACTACTTGGGCGCTCAGAGGGGTAAATCTTGAGGTTGAGAGGGGTGATTACATAGCTATTATGGGCCCCTCAGGTTCAGGAAAGACCACCTTACTAAATATAATAGGTCTGCTTGACAGACCTACTTCAGGTAAGGTAATTATTGATGGACGCGATGTATCAAAACTTAGCAGTAAGGAGGTCTCAAAGTTAAGGAATTATAAGATTGGGTTTGTTTTCCAAATATTTAACTTAGTTAATAGGCTTACTGTCTTCGAAAATATAGAACTTCCGCTAGTGCCTAGGGGTATACCTAGAGTTCTTAGGGCTAAATTAGTTAGGGAAGCCCTACTTAGAGTTGGTGGTGAGCTCTCATGGCTCCTTAAGAGGCCTAATCAATTAAGTGGTGGTCAGCAGCAGAGAGTTGCCATAGCCAGAGCAATAGTAACTAATCCAGCAATACTCCTAGCTGATGAACCCACAGGAAATTTGGACAGGAAGTCAGCTAAGCAGGTAATTCAAACATTTACGAAGCTTAATGAGTCTGGACAAACAATAATAGTTGTAACTCATGACCCGGAAGTAGCTAACTGCTGTAGGAAGATACTCTTAATAAGAGATGGAAAAATAGTCGGTAAAATAGAGCCTGATGTGAGCAAGTGCATAATAAATACAGTTGACTGATGTCCCTACCCTAACTTAATAAAAGTGTGGGTTAATTGTAAAAGTTAAGAAATAATTAAAGCCACTGCTACCTAGCACCACGTGTCCTCCTAAAGAGGTCTATGCCAACAGCAACAACAAGTATTATACCAGCTATTGGATCGTGCCAGTATGGTGAGACACCCATTAGTACAAGACCATTCCTAATTACCGTCATTAATAGCGCACCTATTATTGCGCCTATAGCACTGCCCTCACCACCAGCTAAGCTCACGCCTCCAATAGCATTAGAAGCTATAGCATAGAGCTCTTGGCCTGCGGCAACACCCGGGTACCCCGTCATTAGCATTGATGTGAAGACTAAGCCAGCTAACCCGGCAAATACTGAGCAAAATACAAATGCTAAAATTCTTGTCTTATGAATCGGAACACCTGAGACCCTAGCAGCCTCCATATTACCTCCTATACTGTAGAGAAACCTGCCTAGCACTGTATACCTCTGTACAAATATAATGAATATCGTACCAATAGCTATTATTGTAAAGAGAACAGGTGTTGAGGAGAGGCTGGCGACAGTTGCAGCTTCCTTAGATATTACTATTGGCCATCCATGAGTCATGACAACCGCAAGACCACTAACTAAGATCAATGAGCCGAGAGTGACAATGAATGCTGGAACAATCGTCGGCAACGGCGGTGAGAACGCTATGACAAACAAACCGTGGTAAAGACCTATTCCAGCAGCTATCAGAAGTGCAACAATAGCTGCTGTCACAACATTGAAGCCCATGAACTCTATTAGGTATGCAAAGACCATTGAAACAATAGATGCTACTGCACTAACGGAAAGATCGAGCCCACCACCAATTAAAGCCATCGACTCACCTAGTGCCAGTAGACCTAAGCCTGTAAACCATCTCAAAATTGTAAGCCAGTTACTTACAGTCCAAAACTTCGGGTTAATGAACCCTATTATTAGTGCTAGAATTACTGTAGCTAATGTAATATTGAATTCTGGCACACCACCCTTGAACAGATTGGTAAATCGCTGGAGCTTAGGCATCGGAACACCCCCTTAAGTGTTCCTACCGCTACAAGTAAAGGGGGAGATTAAAACATTTTCTCTTGCAATAACCAGGGGGTACTACTTGTAGGAACGGACAGCGTACTCCATTACTTTATGAGGAGTTGCCTCCTCACGCTTAAACTCAGCGACTATTCTCCCATCAGCCATTACCAGCACTCTATCACTCATTCCTAAAACCTCCAAGAGTTCTGAGGAGATCAGCACAACTGCCTTACCCTCCCTAGCCAGCTCGACCATGAGCTTTCTTATCTCAACCTTAGCACCTACATCAATACCTCTGGTCGGTTCATCGAGTATTAGTACCTTAGCTCTTGAGGCGAGCCACTTAGCTAGAACTACCTTCTGCTGGTTGCCACCACTCAAGTACATGGTTTTCTTGTCAGGGTCTGGAGGTACTATTCTTAACTTACTTATGTGGTCCTTAACTAATTGCTCTTCCTTAATTCTATTTATTGGCGATAAGAAACTCACTGACATACTCCTGAGCTTACTTATTATGGGCAGTGATATGTTATCTCTGACATTCATACGCAACACAAGCCCCTGATATCTCCTGTCCTCAGGTAGGTAAGCTAAACCAGCTTTAATAGCATCTGAAGGCTTTCTCACATTAATTCTCTTACCATTAACGTAAATCTCACCGCTTACTTTAGGTCTCACACCAACAATCATTTGAGCCATAGTTGTTCTACCTGAACCGACGAGACCGAAAATACCGAGGATTTCACCGCTTCTAACATAAAAGCTCACGTCACGGACCTTACCACCAGTTAAGCCTCTTACCTCGAAAATCTTCTCACCGATAGGCACTTCCTCCTTCGGGAAGAACTCCTTCACATCACGGGCTATCATGGCTCTAACTACCTCTGACAAAGTCACCTTCTTTTCTCTATTATCAAAAGTCGCTACTTTCTTTCCATCACGCAGAACAACTACCCTGTCAGCTACTTTAAGAACTTCTTCAATTCTATGACTAACGAAAATAATGGATATGCCTCTCTCCTTAAGCTTAAGCATTACATTAAGCAATCTCTCAGTCTCTCGTGGACCAAGAGCCGATGTCGGCTCATCAAATACTATCAGCTCAGCATTAAAGGCCAGTGCCCTTGCAACCATTACTAACTGCTGAACAGCAACACTTAATTCCCTAATACGGGTCATAGGATCTACACTAACATCAAGTATCGATAATAGCTTGCTGGCGTCTTCCACTATGTCACCATACTTCATTAAGCTATAGCTCTTACGTAGCCTAAACCCGAGAAATATGTTCTCAGCTATCGATAGGTTAGGTGCTAACAGCGTTTCCTGAGGAACATAACTTATTCCTAGAGTCATTGCATGGTAGGGGCTCTTTACCTCAACCTCCCTACCCTTCCATATAATTCTTCCTTCATCAGCCTTTAGAATACCAAATAGTATCTTTAGTAATGTTGACTTACCAGCACCATTCTCACCTACGAGACCTAATATCTCCTTTCTATTAACATCTACAGTAACGCCCTTAAGCGCAATAACACCAGGAAATCTCTTCCAAATATTCTCCATAACCAATATTCTCTCTCGATCACCATCACCGCTGCCCAATGCCTTCGCCCCTAATTCCTAAGTTTTAGCTTAGGAATATATTAGTAACTACTATTGATTTTAAGGACGTACTTATAATAAAAAAGGAAAAATTAGTTTAATTCCGTAGGACTCGATTGGACGGTGTTACTAGTTCATTACCCTAAGCCTAGGAGTTCAGGAGGTATACCTAATTCCTCAGCTAACTTCTTGTACTCATCTAAGCTTAATATGACTACTTTCTCACCAGTTGGTGCTGTAAATTCCATGTGCTCGGCACCAACTAAATCAACTCCAGTATCATATATCTTATTGTCCGGATAGCCGGGTACAAACTGCTTAAGCGCGTTCTCCCAGCCCACCTTAGTCATGTTATATAGCAGCTTAACTCCTAGGTAGCCCATGAAGTACTGCCTCTGACCTACTGTCACCTGCGCGTAACCCTCCTTGATAGGTGGCACGTTATCTGAGGTTACGTCGAACTCTACTAGAATTACTTTTCCTGGAGGTATGCCTGCCTGCTTCAGTGCCTTAGCCCATGCAGGGCCGTCATATGCATAAACACCGAATACACCAGCAATATCTGGGTTGCCCTGAATTACTGAGAGCGCTAAGTTAAATGCCTGTACAGGATCCTCCTTATCATTATATGGTCCTAAGAACTGTATATTTATATTACCCTTAATATCTGGGTCCTTTTCAGAGCAGTTCATTATAGCATCCTTAAAGCCTTGAATTCTCTCTAAGGAATTCCTAGCTGTTAATGAGCCAGTTAGAATACCTAGTTTTACTGTAGCACCAGGCTTTACATAGCCTTTCTCCTTTAGTAAGTGCCACATCGCCAGGCCAGCTAAATAGCCAGCCTTATAGTTTCCTGTACCTAAGTAGGCTAGTCTCTCACTATTCGGTGCATCAGTATCAATGGTTATGACAGGTATTCCCTTCTCAATAGCCTTAGCTATGTATGGTGCGGCTGCATCAGGGTCTGAGGGTGCTATAGCAATACCAGCTACACCCTCACTAATGTAGGTGTCCATGGTGCTTAGCTGCTGCTGTACGTTCTCAGTCTTAGGTACCCAGAATACAGCCTCAACACCCAGCTCCTCACCAGCCTTCTTAACACCAGCCTCAACAACAGACCAGTACGGGTGCACTGACTTACCAATAACTACGAATTTTAGCTTCTTAGCAGGCGTTGTAGCTGTAGGTGTTGTTGAAGTTGCTGTAGGTGATGGAGAAGATGTTGGTGAAGTCGTAGTAGGTGTCCGTGCTGGTGGAGCTGAAACATATGCTGCGATAGCGGCAATTGCTGCGATTATGATGACAACAATTATTATAATTGCGGTAGTTTTTGAAATCCCTCTAGCAAGGAGGGAGCGCTTCATGAAGTACTACCTCAATAACTATAAGTTAAGCTCCCTCTAATAAATTTAGTGTATTAAGTCTATCTAAGCAATTATAGTTAATTACCTAGCTGACATTCAATAAATATTAATTAATGTATATAAAAAGATCTAAGTGATTATAAATATTTCAGAGGTGAAGTTTAAAGTGCTCATGTGTACTTGCGTAGGATTCCTAATGATTGACATAGTAGTTTATGGTATTAAAAAGATACCTAGGCCGGGGGAAATAACCTACGTTAACAAAGACTTCACAGTTACTACTGGCGGACATGCGATTAATGTTCCAATTACATTAATTAAGTTAGGTTTGAGGCCGAGCAATGTAAGGGTTATTGGTGCTGTAGGTAAGGACCTATTCGGTCAGTACATCAAGAATATTATTAAACAATATGGATTGCGGAGTGACCTCTACGAGTCACCTCACGCAGGCACAGGAAAAAATATTATTATAGTTAAGGAGGGTGAAGATCGAAGATTCATAGTGACTACAGGAGCTAACATGAAATTACCCAGTAACTTCGTGCGTGACGCCCTTAAGAAAGAGAGCAGCACAATAACCTACATAGCTATGGGTTTTCTAGGTGAGACTGACTCTAAGATAGTAGAGATTGAAAGTGAGATTAAAGAGAAAACAATACTCTTCTTAGATTTTGTTGTCCCACCCGATGGAGGTGAAGATAAGAGGAGAGAAATATTAAATGCATTAAAATACGCAGATATTCTCCATTGCAATAACCATGAGCTAAGGTACTTAACTAAGGAAGATAACTTAAGGTGTGCTGCACGAAAAGCATTGTCAATGGGGGTTAAAGTACTCTTCATTACACTAGGTAACGGGGGTGCTCTACTATACGCACAGAAACATGAGGTGAGACAGAAGGCATTTAAGGTGAGTGTAGCCGATCCGACAGGTGCTGGAGATGCCTTTAGTGCTGGCATAATTTATGGTCTTTTAAGAAAGGGTGTTAAGCCTCCTTTCTCGCTACTTGAGCTTGACATAAGTGACTTAGTAGATATACTGACTTTTGCACAAGCAGTAGGTGCTGCAGCTGTTACAGGTGCTGGAGCAACAACAGCTGTATCTTTAAAGAAAGTAGAGAAATTACTGGAAGAGCAGAGGGAATTAGTGCTTAAGGAGACACGTATTAGGGAACTGGCGTAATATTCAATCAAAGTCTTTCTTTATCTCTCTAATCTTCTTTTTAGCTCAAGAACTGCGTTCTTTATACTTTCCTGCATAAATATACCTGACCCAACAACTATAATGTCCGCCCCAGCCTTAACAACATTTCCTACGTTGTGTGTCTTTATCCCTCCATCAACTACTATCTTAAAGTCTAGTCTCTCTCTCATCCTCAATTCACTGAGTTTCCGTACCTTATCCAACATTCTCGGAATCATCCTCTGCCCTCCAAATCCCGGCTCCACAAGCATAATTAATACTGCATCAAGTTCTGGTAAGATATCCGCTAGCACCTTCAGTGGTGTTGAGGGATTTAAGGCTATACCAGCCTTAATGTCTTGTGATTTAATGGTGTTTAACACTCTATAGTGAGATTTCGTTGCCTCATAATGAAAGTACACGTACTCTACCCTACACTCAGCTAGCTCGCTAATATACTGCTCAGGCTTCATGACCATTAAGTGCACATCAAAAGAATGACTCGTCATTTTTCTCAAAGCCTTAACTACAAGTGGTCCGAAGCTCAAATTAGGTACAAAGCACCCATCGGCTATATCAAAGTGTATCATATCTACCCCAGCATCTATAGCTTCCTTAACGCAGCCCCACAAGTTCGCGAAGTCAGCATTCAGTATTGACGCGGAGAGTTTAGGCACACCCACACTCAACCCCTTAATAATTACACTGTAATATTATATAGTGTAGTGGGGTCCTACTATGCCCTACTATTTAGGTATTGATGTTGGAACCACAGGCTGTAAGGTGGTGCTAATTAATGAGTCAGGCAGGGTAGTTAGTAAGGATGTCATAGAGTATCCTCTCTACACACCAAAGCCTGGATGGTCAGAGCAAGACCCGAGAGATTGGTGGAGAGCATGTACTAAGGCAGTCAAGAACACCGTAAGTAAAGCACGTGTGAGTAAGGACGATATTGAGGGCATAGGTCTCACAGGACAGATGCACGGCTTAGTAGTTATTGACAGAGAGGGGCAGGTAATTAGGCCTGCAATACTCTGGAACGATCAACGTACTGCTAAAGAAGCATTACTGATTAATAAGCGAGTAGGTATAGAGGAGCTAATTAAGCTAACAGGCAATATAGTACACACAGGTTTTACAGCACCTAAGATCTTGTGGCTGAGAAGTCGCGAGCCTAAAAACTACAAAAGAGCCAGCAAACTTATGTTACCTAAGGATTACGTTGGCTTCATGATGACAGGTGACGTAGTTACTGATGTTAATGATGCGTCAGGAACCAGCTTATTTAATGTTAGAAGAAGAGCGTGGTGTCAGGAGATACTCGACGTACTTGACATACCTTATGAAATACTTCCTGAAGTGAAGGAGTCACCTGAGGTTAGGGGTGAGCTACGGAGTGGTGTAGCTGAAGAACTCGGTCTTAAGGCACACATACCTGTAGTAGCTGGTGCAGGTGATCAGGGAGCCGCGGGCGTTGGTGCAGGAATAGTAGAGGAAGGCATTATATCCGTCAACATAGGTACTTCAGGTGTAGTATTCACTAATTCAGATGAGTTCAGGTACGATCCTGAAGGTAGGTTACACGCTTTCTGCCACGCAGTTCCAGGTAAGTGGCATTTAATGGGCGTAATGCTTTCCGCAGGAGGATCACTTAAGTGGTTTAGAGATAACTTAGGTCATCTTGAGAAAGTAACTGCTGACTTAGTAGGTACCGACCCTTACGATCTCTTAATTAAAGAAGCTGAGAAAGTGCCTCCTGGATCAGAGGGCCTCATATTCCTCCCCTACTTAGCTGGTGAGAGAACTCCCTACGCTGACCCGTATGCAAGGGGCGTATTCTTTGGCCTTTCACTTAAGCACAGCAAGGGACACTTAATTAGGGCTATACTTGAAGGTGTTGCTTTCGGACTTAGAGATTCCTTCGAGCTAATGAAGGACTTAGGAATCACTGCTGAGCAGGTAAGAATTCTCGGAGGTGGTTCCAGGAGCAGAGTCTGGAGACAAATAGTAGCTGATGTTTTCGGTACCGAAGTAGTTACTATGGTAGTTGATGAGGGCTCCTCCTATGGTGCTGCAATATTAGCTGCTGTAGGTGCTGGCGGCTTTAAGAAGGTTGAGGATGCTGTAAGTACTGCAGTTAGAGTCAATGAAGAAGAGAAGATAGCGCCAAATAAGAATAATCACTACATATACAACAAATACTACGAAATCTACCGAAATATCTACCTGAGATTAAAGAACGAGTTCAGGAGCATAGCAAGTATTGTGGAAAGTACTTAGGTTTTACGCTTAAAAACCTCAACTTTATTCTCATATCCAACTACTACATAATCTGCCAGACCTACGAATAATCCTGTCTCTATTATGCCGGGCAGTGACGAGAGCTCCCTCTCAAGCTCTAGTGGATTAAACTTCTTAGGTGGCTGTACGTCAACTATCACGCCCCCAATATCTGAGACTACAGGTCCATACTTTCCCTTAACAGGGTACCTGATCTTAGGGTTGTACCCCCGCCTAGTGAGGTAACTACATACAAATTTTAGAGCATAGGGCTGAACGTCTACTGGTACTGGGTGTTTCTCACCTAAGTAATCTACAAGCTTAGTAAAATCAACAATAAAGACCCTCTTCTCTGAGTAATAAGTCAGTATCTTCTCTAATGTAAGTGCTGCACCACCACCCTTAATCATATTTAGGCTATGGTCAACTTCATCAGCACCATCAACATATACATTAATTTTCTCAATACTTGCTGGGTGAACTACCTTAAAGCCTAAATTACCTAGTTTAAGTACTGTATCTATTGATGAAGCAGTAAATACTCGGTCCCTCCATTCACTCTTCAACTCACCCAGTATATTAATAAATACCTCAACAGTCGATCCGGTGCCTACACCAATAATTTCTGCATCCGTAATGAATTCAACAGCTTTTTTAGCAGCATTTAACTTAGCTCTACTTACAGCATTAATTGAATTCATTACTTGCACCTCCATTAACAATCGTGGGTACTGTTCCTGCTTGAATCTCTTAGTTGAGCCTAAAATGAATTTAGGTATTAGATTGAAGAATTAAACTCTATAGTAGCTGGTGGGCCTTTGTACTTACTTTACAAGGTTACTTACGACGTTAGAATGTGAAGATAGCGTATCTGATAATTCATAGATTCTATCCAATCTCATAGTGATAGCATATGCAGGCTTATTATTAATCCAGACAATTAGGTCGTATATCCCGCTGGGAAGTGCTTTACTTAATTCCCTTACACTGAACTCAAATATTACTCTGGTATTAGATACTGCCCACCCGCTCGCATTAATTAATGTTATATTAGCGTATGACTTATTCCTAGGTACTATACCAGCTATTGGAACTGACTCACCATGCCTATAAACAAGCACGTCTAATGTAAATATTGGATGATCTATTGAAATAATTACTTTAAGTGAGTCATTAAGTAGGGATACATTGGAATTAGGTACTACATAATTTACTGCGATAAAGCATAGCCTATCATTACTTAGTGAGGTCCAGAAATACCCGCCACTTCTCAAGGTGCTGTTATAGTACTTCTTAGCCAACTGCTCCATGCAATCAGTAAACATCTTAATCCACCACTTACGAAATATAGGTGAGTATAGAACAGTTATTGGATATTTTCCTTCACTACCATACCCGACAAGTTCGGGTACATACATTTTTAATTCAGATCCTATCGCACCGAGTAGCGGCTCCAGCTTAGGATCGGGGATTAACTCAGGATGTTTTCTCATGAACTCCTCTATTGCCGCATTAAATACATCACTACCTAATTCATCAGCAGGGTAACTATCTGTATTCTTCAGTTCAATATTATTTAGTACCTCAAGCTGAACCTCACCATTAACAACCCAGTATTTAAGCATACTAACAGTGCTCTTACTACCTAGGAGTATGTAGTCTAGGTAGTCACCTACCTCAATAGGTGGCAATACCTGATCAAGTAAGAATAGTGAGCCATTAATTTCCACCGCAGGAGCCATGTGATTAATGTTATCTATTGAAATCATATACACAGGCTCTACACCAACAGAAAGGAGTGCAGTAGCAAGTAATGCTGAGTAGTCCATGCATATTCCTTTACGAATCCTAAGCATTGTAATAGGATCATAGAGATCGTAATTCCCTTTCTCAAGCTTCTCCTTATCATAAACTATATTCTCATCAATCCACTTAAGAGCTAGCCATGAGGCGTCAACAGCACTATAAACGCTGGAGTTACCGAAAATTACTGCCTTAACTTTCTTAATGGATGTTTCATTAATGTAGCATATTAATCTAAATTCTCCGCAAGCAGTTACGACGTCACACACTGAAGCAGGTTTACCAATGACTTCAGGCTCAATAATTGATACACCTGAATGAGTAACTATGGCGTAGGCCCTAAGAACTTCAAGCCCGTTAGACCATGCAATAACTTCATATGTTCCTGGCTTCAGAGCTTCTAGGAGCTTATACGTATCAACCACTAACCTCATGTACGTTTTATTAATGAATACCCTATCAGCAATAACGTCTTCTTTACCTCTAGCCATAGGTGTAAAGCTATGAGACCATAAAATAGCTGTCGGCATTGTGTCACCAGGCTTGAAGAAGCCCACCTGCTCTATGTAACCTGCTGCTTCAATAGTCAGCTCTGCATTAGTAATACTTATGTTAACTAGGGGCTCGTTAATTGCTTCGGAAGTTAGCTTCTTTTCTAATGTACTTGCTGAGGTCGTAGTACTAATGAGTGCACTAGGGAAAATGCCTATTTTCTGCGGCGGCTCTATAGACCGCGTAATTGTAGGGGCTGATTTCTCGGTAACCACAGCCGTGACTATTATAGCAATAAAAAGTACTGAAGCTGTTATCAGAGCATATTTCAATTACTGCCCCACGTAACATACTTTTGACAAATTATGAAGTTTTGCTGTAATTCTAAAACGCTCACACAAAATCAGGAACCTCGAGCATTAAGAATTAAAAAATAATTTATTTGTTTACATATTAGACCGTAGGTTTTGTGAAGTTTATGTTCTTTACTAGAATATAGGGAATCCTAGACGGAATGCGTACCTCCCACCACTTAACATCATATAAATTCTTGCTTAATCCCGCTATGTTCTTAAGTAGGTTGGGGAATGTATCAGCTATTCTTAACCTTCTCACAACACCTACTATTTCTCCATTACTAATTCTATATACTGCATCACGCGTCACCGTTGAAAATATTCCCTCAACATAGTTCTGTAACCTAGTGTACCAGTTATTAACTACGAGTAACCCATTCTTAATCTCCTTAATCATTTCCTCCTCACTATAATCTCCACCAGGTATGATCACATTCCACGGCTGCGGCATTATTATACCTGCATTACCCGTCGACTCCGTTTTCATCACAGCCGCTGTCTTCGAATTGTGAAGCAAGTTCTCGAACCTACCTTCCTTAATAATAGGCTTAGTTTTAGTTGCTATACCCTCATCATCAAAGCCTGTTGATCCAGGCAGTACCTTCTCGAGCGGGTCATCAATTAATGAGAATTTTTCCGAGGCTACTAAGTCACCACGCTTAAACTTCATGAACATCGAAAATCCTGCAAGCACAGCAAATGCTGATGCTGTATTAGCTACGAGATCCATTAAGTTACCTACTACAAGCGGTGAAAGCACTGCATCATACCTTCCCGGCGGTACATCAACTACATTAGTTGATAGCTTAGCGTAGTATGCAGCCTTCCTACCTACCTCTCTGAGAGCATTTAAGTCAAGTACTCTAGAACCATAGGCCCAGTGGCCTGAGTTGTCCCTGTGGAAAGCCCTTAGGTATGCTTCAACAGACGTACCCTCTTCATAGAATTCAGCCCCCGCACTAGTAGCTAGTGCCTTCCTTTCAACAGCGAGTGTTAGAGTTCCCGCAGTCTTCTCGGCACCCTCACTATGTGCTGCTGAAACCATTTCAGCAGCTGCTTCAGGGCTCTGATACATGCTATCAATAACTTTAGGGTCAATCAATTCATCAAGAGGCTTCCCAGAAGGCTCTGGAAGAGGAGCATACATTTCAGACTCCTTAACAGACTTAATGTAATTCCCGATATTACTCAGTACCTGACTTACGTCCTTTTTATCCTTAATCGGAGTCTCAATCAGCACTATTCTCCTGTCCTTAGCTAGGTAAAGTTCCAGCTTGATAATTCTCCAGCTCTGGGCTACAGTCAGCTGGCTGTTGGCGACCTTTACCATGGCTTCATCAGTACTCACTACTTTAGCTACGATATCATCATAACCTAAACCTTTTCCTTTCTCAACGGTTAATTTAGCCAATTCAAGTAAGAACTCCTTCACCTTGGTGCCACCCCCACACGCATTTTACTTAACCTAACATCTGGCCCACCAAACCAAACAGGAACACCCTGAGCTGGCTCACCCTTGCCGCAGGTTCCCGTATAGAATCTGAGTTCCTTACCCTTAGCTACTATTGAACTGTAGAAAGACTTAGTTGTAAATTCTAGTGCTGGGTACAGCACTGGCTCAGCTAACTCACCCTTACGTATCATGTAAGACTCAAGCCCTACATACCTTTGCCCCCACCTGATATCGTCTATGTTCCACTCCATGTAGCTCTTAACATATATACCTAGCTCTATATCCTCAATAAGTTCTTCAAAAGTTCTGTCGCCCGGCTCTAAGTACGTATTAGCCATCCTGACCAGAGGCTCACTAGCGAAGTCCATAGCCCTAGCTGCTGCATTACTCTTTGTACCGAATACTGCTGCAGACCACCTATTATGTAATGGTTCATTAATCAAACCCTTGTAGTATATATACCTAGGCCTAGCAGGCACGCCTTCGTCATCGTAAAGATAGAATCCATAACTACCAGGTACTGCAGGATCATCAATCACCGTTGCATTCTCATTCCCTATCCTCTCCCTACCTAACATCTCAGGCTTAACGTAGCTCTCACCAGCCTGAGCTGCCTCCCTACCCCATATTCTGTCAGCCTCCATAGGGTGTCCAGCACTTTCATGCACTATCAGCCCAACAACTTCGCTGCCCACAACCACATCAATAGGCTCTTTAGGCGGCTCAACACCCTTAAGCAACACAGGCTCAATGCTCCTAATCTCCTCTCTGAGCTGATCCTCAATTCTCCAAGACCTAAATACTTCGTACCCGCCACTACCACCAAATTCAATGAACCTCTGTAGTGTTCCTCTCTGAGATTGTGAAAGCACTATATTAGCTTCGTAGAATATCCTGGGAATTCTGGAGACTACGTGTGCTCCATCGCTAGTTACTAGGGTTTTCTCCTCAATACTCTCGATATAGGCCTCAAATAGTGACACTAGCTTAGCCTCCTTCAGAACTTTAGGGAGCTCGCTCCAGAGACCCACCATAATTTTAATTTTATCTTCGAGTGGGACATCCTCAAAGTTCTCCTTAATAACTACCTCATACTTAGCCTTCCCTACTCTCTCCTCTGAGAGAGCGTGCTCCCACTTAATGAGCGGCTTAGAAGAACGAGCAAGTGAGATTGCTTTATCAACAGCCCTTCTCACACCTTCACGAGTAAGATCCGTAGTTGATGAAAATGCTAGAGCACCATCATAAATTACCCTAACTCCCACTCCCTCCTTACTCATTACTCCTGCACCAACAACTGCCCCATTCCTAATAACTACCTCAGAACCCCTATTCTTATGGTACCTAGCCTCAACATAAGCTGCTCCTTGAGATAAACCGTAATCAATAGCGTAGTAGAGTATGTCTTCATACATAGCTTAACACCTATAAATTATATTCACTATTCTCTAATATTTTGAGCAAAACATTTTAAGTTTTTAACTTATTGCAAATGTTAGACTGTCAGTAAATCCTACGTTCTGAAGGCCCTAATGTACTTTGCAAAAATGATACGATGTTTTTAACTGGTAGGGGAATCATTAGATAATAACTGTCTTTATACCTAGTATCTGGCATGCCTGCTTAATTGCTTCTACATAGTCTCCATGAATCATGCTTGCGTGGTGAACGAATCCTTCATTAACTAATACTCTATAGAGTTTCTCTAAATCATTCACTTCAACCCAGCTCCAAGAGCCCCTGAACTCGCCGCCTTCATCAATTATCTTCCCTCTTGTTATTAACATCTTAAACTCTCCATCATATTCAACAAGTCTACATATAGTTACTACACCAGGTTTAAGCCTGACATCAACTGTACCATAGGACCTCTCTACACCTACAGCTCTATATAGTACGCTGTGGTATCCGATTTTGGCTGGACAGCTTGGGTGCGCCAGAGATGGAGGAGCATTCCCGCAGTGCCATGCCAGAAACACATTAGGTTTTTCAGGGTGCCTAATTGTCCAATCTATAAAGTGCGGCGGGGTGGTCTTAAGAGATGCTAAGTACTGAATCAGCATGGCAAGTACACCGTAAATATCGACCTCACATGAAGTCATTATACCTGACTGCGTGAGTCTGCCCATAACAAAGCAGGGAGATATTCCGTAATACTCTTGAATTTCAGTCCAGCACCTAATGCCCATGCCTACAAGGTTCTTTTCTTTAGCGAATTTCCTTAAAATTACTTCGAGCTTAGCCATCTTCAGAAGCACTTCCTCAGGCACATTACTTACGTCAGCTGCCTGTCTCATGTCCTCAGCAATAGCCTTGACTTCGGGGTCATCGTTACTTAGTTTACGTGCCTCTTCAATAATCTTAAATAGTGACTCATGAACTACCCTCTGACTAAAGAGCTCAGCCATTTTAGCTTCATTAAAGGTAACCGTCTCGAACCTCTCAGGTCTCGGACCTACAAGACCTACTCTAGCCCCACGGAACTCACTAACAATAAGTGCTACTCTAGCGAAGGCATCTAGCGCCTTTATAAATGACTCCTCCTCAGGAAAGACGACGCCAGCGAAAATAAAGGGTATTTTCCTCCTATAGAGTGCTGAAGTTAATGATAGCGTACCACAGAACGAGTCAGATCTCCGAAATCCGCCCGGGAGTAAGGGAGGCTCCTTAGTCCCGAACACTAGTATAGGGTAGTTCCTGAACTCCTCAGCTATTCTAGCACCAGCTAATTCATCACCAAACGTCATAGTCCCTAGGATTATGCCTGCAATTCTACTTTCCCTAAATAGCTTAATGACTTTTTCAGCGTCTTCATCATCCCATACGAGGCCCATCTTAGTTAATTTTTCATCAGGGTACACCAACTCAATGAAGTCAAACTTCTTACTGATTACCTCAATGACTCTTCCCCTTATTTCAACAGCCCACTTCTCATCAAAGGGGTACCTGTGTAAGGGGGCGAACCCGAGGCGAACCTTAGCCATAGTAGAATCCCAACTAATTTTCTAGCAAATATAAAATAAGGTTTTGTTAATGAAGCACTCTACTTATATATATTCAGTGATACAGAACTTACTGGTGGCTAGCTAACTTGCGCTGGACTAGGACACTCACAGCTTTCATAGCCTTATGCCTTGTTTCATTGTTTGCTGACATTACCTATGAGGGTTGCAGGTCTATACTAGGTGCATACTTCGAGATCTTAGGTGCAACAGCACTTATTGCCGGCTTAATAAGTATTGGCGAGCTCATAAGTTACATTATGAGGGGTGTCGGCGGCTTCATCGCAGGTGCCTTAAAGTCCAGTAAAGTCTACTGGACACTCATCTTTACTGGCTACACTATAAACCTCTTTGCTGTCCCACTATTAGCCATAGCTGGGAACTGGCCGCTGGCCCTAACACTAGTTATGGCCGAGAGAGTAGGTAAGGGCCTTAGAACACCAGCTAGGGACGTAGTACTTGCTGAAGTTACTGAAGGCATAGGAAGAGGCAAAGGCTTTGGTTTACACGAGCTCATGGATCAGATAGGAGCTGTATCAGGTCCTCTTATAGTTATGGTGTCCCTCAAGTTGACGGGCAACTACTCATTTACTTATGCCATACTCGCATTTCCTGCACTAGCTGCCCTAATAGCACTTACTACAGCCTACCGCAGCTATCCAAAAGTAAGGGCTGTTGAGATCTCCCAGCCTAGGAAAGGTGGATTAGGAACATACTTCTGGCTATTCACAGCATCAGTAGCTCTACTTTCAATGGGGTACATTCACTGGGGACTCGTAGCATATCATTTAAGGACTACCTCAATCGTACCGGACTACATGGTGGCTATGATGTATGTTGTAGCAATGTTAGCTGACGCAGCCATAGCTTACCCAGCAGGCTACCTCTACGATTACATAGGCCCTAAGACAGTGGTAATTACACCTGTACTTGCTGCCCTCATAGCACCCACATTACTGCTCGCCAGTACAATAAGAGACCTCATAATAGCGTCAATTCTCTGGGGCATAGTAATGGGAATATATGAAACCAACATGAGGGTCATCATAGCTGACGCAGTACCGCCTGAGAAGAGGGCCTACGCATACGGACTTTACGGCATAGTATTTGGTGCTTCATGGACTATAGGGAATGTTGTTATGGGGGTGCTTTATGGAATATCTGCTGCTTACGTAATAACTTACGTCATGGGGGCTGAGGCACTAGCACTTGCTACTGTAGCTTTATTTGTAATTAAATTTAGAAAGCAGTCTGCATAGCTATTTAAACATAAACCTACTAGCCATTCCTTAATATTATTAAAAACTAACTTCATTGCATACCAGTGCTGGCGGTACCTGCCACTAATACAGAGCTTCTGCCATGTCATTAAGTTTTAATTATTACGTAGTACTTGCCGAGAGCTCGTGAGCTAATTTATTAGCTGCTTTCCTCAGCTTAGCCTCATCAGCATCAGTTGGAGATCCCCTAAATTCCACAACATCAGTAATTCTGAAGCCTGCTGACGCCAATACATTAGCTAACTTTTTACCTGCTACACTGCCCCACCCATAAGATGTTAATATAAGCACAGGCTTTTCAGAAGCTACTTTACGTGTTAGTATTATTGCAGCATATTCAATTAGCGGAAAAATCCCCGCCTCATAGGTACTCACACCTATAATTAGTGCTTGGGTGTCCAAGGCATTGCCAACTATGTCACTAAGTACTGCTTATTGAGAGTCTGTGAAGGCATAAGTAATTACCGCATACTGAATCACCAACACTATATCTTTTAACTTATTGACAGTAATTAACTTGGGCTGAAGAAACCGGCAGGAACTGATTGTGTGATGACCTCCCCATACCACCCCGATGCTGACCCACATTACTTAAGCTTGTATGAAATGAACAGCAAGAATTACTTAGGTTCTATTTAGTGTATTGTAAGTATATTACATTATATATGTTAATTTATTTATAGTGTTCTATAATTATTTTTAGAGTAATTTTATATAGCTACATTACCTCGTAGAAACAGGGGAGCTGTTGAGTAAAGAGGTAAGGGATGTAGTCATTGTAGTAAACTTTGGCGGGCAGTATGCGCACTTAATGTCTCGGAGATTGAGGGAGCTCAGTGCTTATACAGAGGTAATTCCCTACACTAGGTTTGACGAGTACTTTAGTAGTGAGCGAGGACGCAGAGTTAAGGCTGTAGTTCTTTCTGGCGGCCCAGCTAGTGTTAATGGTTTTAATGATGACTTAAGTAAGTATTCACGTATTTTGGACTTGAGAATTCCTGTCCTAGGTATTTGTTTTGGGCACCAGCTCATAGCTAAGTTACTTGGTGGTGACGTCCGGAGGGGTAAAGGCGAGTTCGGCCGCACGGAGATTGAGGTAGTTAGGGATGACCCGCTATTTGCTGGCTGGGGCCAGAGGGAGTATGTGTGGATGAGTCACAGAGACTACGTAGCTGAACTACCTGATGATGCAGAAGTACTAGCTGTATCTGATAAGGGGTACGTGGCTGCCTTCAGGGTTAAGGGTACATTAACCTATGGGATTCAGTTCCACCCTGAAGTAAGGCACACTCCGAAAGGCATGAGATTACTCGAGAACTTTCTTGAGCTAGCTTGTGTGGATAGGTCGTGGAGGCCTAGTAACTTCATAGGTGAAATAGTTAGGGAGATTGCCAGAGCTGTAGAGCCTGAGGCTAAGGTACTTGCTGCAGTTAGCGGCGGTGTTGACTCAACAGTTGCTGCAGTCCTCGTTAAGAGAGCAGTTGGTGACAGGCTAGTGCCTATACTAGTTGACCATGGTCTTTTCCGTGAAGGTGAGGTAGAGGAGGTCTTAATTAACTTAAAGAAAGCCGGCATAAACCCCATATTAATTGATGCTAAGGAAAGGTTCTTAAGTAAGTTATGGGGTGTTAGGGACTGTGAAGAGAGGAGGAGAATTATTGGTGAGGAATTCGCTAGGATTTTTAGGGAAATAGCTGAGAGCGACCCTGCTATTAGGTACTTTGTTCAAGGCACGACGTACCCAGACGTAATAGAGAGTGGGTATGAGGTCGGTGCTGACAGAATTAAGAGCCACCACAATGTAGCTGGAATTCCTGAGTGGTTTGATCTTAAATTAATTGAGCCACTTAAGTACTTCTATAAGGATGAAGTTAGGAGGATTGGTGGAGCACTAGGTATACCTAAGGAAATAATTAAGAGACACCCATTCCCTGGTCCGGGACTTGCTGTGAGAGTCATAGGTGAGTTTACGCGTGAGAAATTAGAGATTGTTAAGAAGGCATCTAAGATACTTGAGGATGAGCTCATGAAAGCAGGGATATATGATGAGGTTTGGCAGGCATTCGCTGTAGTAGGTGATGATGGATGGGTTGGTGTTAAGGGTGATTCAAGAGATGTTGGCTACATAGTTACCTTGCGGGTGGTCTCAAGTGATGATGCAATGACTGCGGACTGGGTGAGAATACCTCATGAAGTACTAGATAAAATAGCTAGAAGAATAACTGCGGAATTAAGTAATGTAACCATGGTGACCTACGCAATAACCTCGAAGCCTCCGAGCACAATAGAGCCATGTTGAGGGTGTCTTCCATGGAGGTTATATACATACCGTGGAGCAAGGCACTCCGCATGTGCTATAAGCTAGCTGAAATGATTATGGATTCAGGTGAGGTATTCGACGTAATAGTCACTATATCAAGGGGCGGTCTAGTGCCGGCTAGGATTGTGAGTGATGTACTGGGCATAGATGACTTATATGCTGTAAGCTCTAGATTCTGGGGCATAGGTGGTAGAGTCGCACCTGAACCAGTAATTAAGGCATGTGAGGACTTGGACGTTCAGGGCAGGAAGGCACTGGTAGTTGATGAGGTAGTAGATACAGGGTCTACAATGACTAAGGTCGTCAGACTTCTTGAGAGCCTAGGTGCTATTGGTATTAGGACAGCAACACTACATTATAAGACAACTAGTTCCTTAGTACCGGACTACTACGTAGAGAAGGTAGAGAAGTGGATTTGGATATTCTATCCGTGGTCTATTTCCGAGACTCTCTATGAGCTATCTAGAAGTAGAAGTGGTAATGGCTACATAATTGATGAGGCTCTCAAGCTGGCGCAGGAGCTTAATGTAGACTCAGATGTAATTGATCGGGCACATCTGATTAAGTCCCTTAAACTCTACTTGAGGAGGGACAAGCAAGTTGGATAATGGTAACTTGTCAATATGCCCCTTCGATTACAGATACGGCTCTAAGGAGATGAAGGACCTGCTCAGGCGGAAGAACATCTTGAGGAGATTTATTGAGGTTGAAATAGCTTTAATGAAGGCTTTAGAGGAAGCTGGCTATGCTCCTAGGGGCTGTTACGAGGAGCTCATTAAGTGCGCCTTTACTGTGAAGCCTGAGGAAATTGATGAGCTTGAGGCTAAGTTAGGACATGATGTAGCATCTCTAGCTACCTTAATAGCTGAAAAGTGTGGTGAGTGCGGTAAGTACGTTCACTTAGGTGCGACTAGCTATGATATAGTAGATACTGGGTGGGTCCTGATAATAAAGGATGCTTTACGCATAATAAGGAAGAAGCTTAGAGATGTAATTGAGCTGCTTATTAAACTGAGCGTGAAGTACCGTGACACATTAATGGTCGGGAGGACTCACGGTCAGCATGCACTTCCTATTACACTGGGTTTCAAGCTAGCTAATTACGTGTATGAACTATCAAGAAGTTATGAAAGATTCTGCGAGCTTGAAAAGCGCGTTATAAAGGGGAAAGTAGCTGGCGCTGTAGGAACCATGGCTGCTTGGAGCGGTAAAGGGCCTAAGATTGAGGAAGTCACACTAAAAACCCTTGGCCTCGAACCCCACGCTATAGCTACGCAAGTAGCTCCAAGAGATGGTTACGCTGAATTAGTGTCAGCTATAGCTATACTAGCTAGTCAGTTGGACCGCCTGGCACTAGAGGTGAGGGAGTTATCAAGGAGCGAGATAGGTGAGCTCTATGCTGCTGGTGGCAGAGTGGGGAGTAGCACAATGCCTCACAAGAGGAACCCCACTATAGCAGAGAGAATTTCAGGTTTAGCAAAGGTTTCTAGGGCCCTTGTAATTACTGCTTTAGAGAATATTCCGCTAATGCATGAAAGAGACTTAACCAATAGCAGTAGTGAGAGATTCCTGATACCACATGCACTATTAGCTATTGATCAAGCACTCAGTGATACCTACCGAGTGCTCAGTACATTAGGTGTTGATGAGACCGCCATGATAAGAAACTTGAAACTAAGTAAGGGCGCTATCATGGCTGAGTGTCTAATGATTAAGCTGGTTCTTAAGGCAGGCATACCGAGGCATAAGGCACACTCACTATTGTCAGCCTTAGCTAAGAAAGCCCTCACCAATGGTAGAGAATTTAAGGATATTATTACCCATAGTGAAGTCAAAAAATTATTAAGTAATGAGGATATTGAGGAGTGCTTTAATTACAGGAAGTACCTAGGGAGTTATGAATTCTTAATTAACAGGTCGCTAAGCTACGCTAAGGAAGTACTCAAGAGGTGTTAAACATGCTCACCATAGTTGTTGGTGGTTTCTTTGGCGATGAAGGTAAGGGGAAAATAGTTGCTTACCTAGGTTTAGCAGATAATGTAGCTATTGCTGTAAGGTGTGGAGCTGTTAATGCCGGACACACAGTAGTATATAATGGCAGTAGCTGGAAGCTGCGTGCAGTACCTTCAGCATTCGTAAATAAGAATACTAAGTTAATGATAGCTCCGGGAGCTCTTGTCAGATTAGATGTTCTGTTTAAGGAAATTCAAGAAACTAGAAGCGTGAATAGGGTCTTCTTAGACTACAATACGGGTATTATCGAAGAACACCATGTTGAAAAAGAGAGGAAAGATGCTTACTTATCAGGTAAGGTAGGATCTACCCTTCAAGGTGTTGGAGCTGCTATGGCCGACAGGGTCTTAAGGAGGCTTAGGCTTGCTCGCGAGTTTGAGGAGCTGAGGAATATGGTGAGGGATGTACCTGCTGAGGTTAGTGAAGTATTAAGTAAAGGTCTTAATGTCTTAGTTGAGGGTACTCAGGGAACCTACTTAAGCTTATATCATGGTACATATCCTTACGTGACCAGCAGGGACACAACAGCGTCCGCATTTGCTTCAGAAGTTGGAATTGGGCCTAAGTATGTTGATGAAGTATTAATTGTGTTTAAAGCCTATGTAACCAGGGTTGGTGGAGGACCGCTGGAAGGTGAGCTACCACCTGAGGAGGCAAGTAGGAGAGGGTGGGATGAGGTAGCTACAGTAACAGGTAGGAGGAGAAGGGCAGCGCCATTTAATCTTAGATTAGCTAAGAGAGCAGTTATGCTTAATTCAGCTACTCAAGCAGCAATAACTAAGCTTGATGTACTTTATCCTGAGGCTAGCGGTGTTAAGGAGTGGGGAAAGCTTCCTTATGAAACCCGTAAGTGGATTGAAGAAGTAGAGTCAGAAATTAGAGTACCAGTAACACTAATTGGTACTGGGCCTGATGCTAGTCAAGTAGTAGATAGGAGGAAGGAATTAGGATTTCTTAGGTGATACATGTGCGTGAGTTTGATGTAGTAATAATCGGTGCTGGCCCTGCAGGGCTCTTCGCTGCCTATGAACTGATATCTAATAGTGGAGGGAACTTGAGAGTAGCCATAGTTGAGAGGGGGTATAGGGCATCTGAGCGTAGGTGCCCCATAGTAACTTCAGAGCTAGATATCGACTACAAAATAACTGGGTGTGCTAAGTGCAGTCCATGCCACATAATGCAGGGTGTTGGTGGTGCAGGAGCACTAAGTAGTGGAACAATAAATCTGCGTCCTGACGTTGGTGGTGACTTAGACAAGCTGCTCGGCAGTTGGAAAAAGGCAGAGGAGTTAATTAAGTATGTAGATTCAGTATTTGTTAAGTTCGGAGCTCCTAAGAACAGATTGTTTGCTATTCAGAGCAATATAGCTACTGAGTTAGAGAGGCTTGCAGCCAAGGCAGGAGCTAAATTTGTTCCAACCCCACAGAGACACATAGGATCGGATAATACGGTCAGAGTTATAGAAAATATGACTAGATATCTTGAATCACATGGGGTTAAGTTCATCTTAGGAACAAAAGCACTTGACATAATAGAGAGTAATAGCTACTTAACTATTAAAACAGCGTCAGGCGACATAATCACTAAGTTCGTTATACTAGCTCCAGGACGCAGTGGTGCATCATGGTTTGCTGAGCTAGCTAAGAAGAGAGGTATTGAAATAGAGCCAGGACCCTTAGATATTGGTGTTAGGGTCGAAATACCCTCCTATATTGCAGAGCCGATAACAAAAATCGTGAGAGATCCCAAAATAATAATGTACACTAAGGTCTATGACGATAAAGTAAGGACCTTCTGCACCAACCCTAACGGATTCGTAGTTCAGGAAAGATACGATGACCACATAGTTGGTGTTAATGGCGAGTCATACGTAAGTATAAAGTCTAAGAACACAAACTTTGCTTTATTAGTTACTGTTAAGCTGACTAACCCACTTGAAGATACGATAGCCTATGGGAGAAGCATAGCACACTTAGCAACTAAATTAGGTGGAGGTAAACCCATTATTCAGAGGTTCGGTGACTTAATTGCCGGTAGAAGAAGTACTTGGGAGCGAGTTAGTAGAAGCGCTGTAGAGCCAACGCTAAAGCATGTAACCCCGGGAGACATAGGTATGGCTCTGCCATATAGAGTGGTTGCAAATTTAATTGAGGCGATTAATAGGCTAGATACTATAATGCCTGGCATAGCATCGTCACAGACACTCCTTTACGCACCAGAAATTAAGTTCTACAGTGTCAAAGCAAGGGTTAATGAGCACCTAGAAACAACGCTCGACAACGTATTTGTAGCTGGTGATGGAGCCGGGCTGTCTAGGGGTATAAATGTAGCTGCAGCAACAGGAATATTAGCTGCTAGGGGAGTACTTAACAAGCTAATGTAGATTTTTAGTAAGGAACATGGAATAAGAATAAATTTATTGAGTAGTCACATTCCTGCTTCAGCCTTACTCACTAAGTACTATTAACTCCCTCTCTTCACCGCAGCATTGTACTTACGCTATCATTATAGCTAAAAATGTTTTATTATTATGT
>CAYZJX010000002.1:0-24541 GCA_964479035.1 uncultured Desulfurococcaceae archaeon | reverse complement strand
GGACGCCGCCCTCACACGGCGGAGGTCCGGGGTTCAAATCCCCGCGGGCCCACCATAATAAATTAATGTGAATTATTGTTTATGCGGTGTTGCTGGTTCTATATGTGTTATTACTTCAATAACTCTGGGCATGCTTCTTTTCACTTCATTTTCAACTGCTTCTGCTACTTTATGTGCTTCTTCAATTGTTTTTATGGGGTCAACGTGTATCTTCATTTCTATGTAGTAGTATCCGCCGTAGTTTCTTACTCTTACATCATGAACTTCTATGATATCTTTGACTTTAGCTGCTACTTGAGTAATTTTAGTAATAACATCATGTCTTGCTGTATCTATTAGTGAATGTGTGGCCTCCTTAGATATTTCTAGTCCTTCTTTCATGATTAGTGCTGCTATTGCTAAGGTAGCTACTAAATCAGGTAGTGCTGAGCTTACATCAAGCATTGAGAGAATAAAAACAGGAATTACTGCTATGCCTGTTAATGCATCTACTCTATGATGCCATGCATCAGCTTTACACAAGAGTGAACCACTTACATTATACAGGCGCATTACATACCTAGCTAATACCTCTTTTAGTACGCAAGTTACTATAACTACCACAAGTGCTAGTGGAGCATAATCGGCTACTATGCTATAGCCTGCAGAGTACCTGCTTAAACCTTCATGAATTAAATATAGACATTCCTAAGAGAATCACACCCATAAATAAAGAACCGACATCAACTATCTTGCCATGACCGTACGGATGAGAAGAATCCGGAGGCTTAGATGCTGCTTTACTGCTAATTAAGACTATTAAAGTCGTTATGTTGTCAGACATAGAATGCCATGAATCAGCAACTAGTGCCATACTGTTTATAAAAATACCCGTAACAAGCCTCATAACCCACACTAAGGTATTAACTATAAATGCTGCCAGCACCTCCTTGCGCTCAGCTTTCCTAGGCTCCACTCATACCACCTAGCATGAATCCGATACTCTCAGTATGTCAAGTATACAAAAACTTCACAGATCACTAAAGTATTAGATAATGATCTTATTTCACTTTTAAGCATAACCGTAAAATCAACAGTACATACCTTGCTTTCACTATCTAAGTGATTATTGGAGCCGGGGGCGGGATTCGAACCCGCGAAAGAGCGGGTTTCTTCAGTAATTAACCACTGCAGCCCGCCGCCTTAGACCGCTCGGCCACCCCGGCACGCTCTATCATTAATAACTTATGAGTGCCTATAAAGTTTAATTTCGTAAACACTGTAGGCTATAAGGTTAAGGTGGGAGTAGTATGGGATTTAAAAAAGAAACGTTGGCTGAAGCAATTTCTAAGCTAAGGAGTAATGGTATTGATGGTGTAATAGTAGGCAGCACAGTATATATGTTATACTTAAAGTTAAGGGAGCTAGAAGATGATATTGATTTATTCACTACGACCGTATCACCTACGTTTGATGAGGACATAATACGTGATGTTGCTAAGAAATTAAAGTGTCTTGTAGGACAGACGGAGTGGGGAACTCCCCAACTAAGGTGCTACTTCAACGGTAACGAAGTAATTATTGAACTACATGAAAACATCTACGACTTTTACATACCGAGTGAAATCATCGAGGACTCTAGAACAATAACCGTGGGTGGCGTTGACATCAAGATACTAAGACTGGAGGACTATCTAGTTCTTAAAGCTAGAGCTGGAAGAGAGGTAGATTTCGAAGACTTGAGATACTTAGCTGACTTAATAAATAACAAAGACTTGAGTATTAACGTAAACAAAATAATTGAAAGATTAAAGCTATTCGATGAGTATGAAGCTAAACTTATTAGAAAGAGACTAAAGGAGGCGGGCCTAAAGATATGATTAATAATCCTTAAAGGCATCAACTAGCCTTTCTTACCTCCTAATTTCCTCCTCTTAGGTCTTAAATTTCTGCTTCTACACCTTCTGCACTTAACCGCTCCAGGAGGATTAAGTGCGCCGCACTTCCTACACACCATTTTATTAAGTATTCTTGACTCTACTATCTTAAGTAGTGCAGGATCAGTGATGGGCACCAGTACTCACCTAAGAAGGTAGAATATGAAGGATTTTAAATTCTTATGGTTTAATTTAAGGCCACTTCCTATTTATAGAATAGAGACGAAAAAGTTTTAGGTAGTACTCCAGTAGGATTAACGAATAAGGTAGTGACGCTAGTGAGTTGAGCAGCAGTGAAGATCCCGCTTGACCACATATGCGTGAAAACAGGGGTGCTGTGTCCTAGGTGTGAGAGGTTAGTGAGTAGTGGAGAGATTGAGAAGTTTGAAGTAAATGTTATGAGATTATTGCTAGAGTTAGAAGAGAAAACTGAATTCAAGTTCTTAAGAAATGCTATTTACCACAAAGCAATTAACGTAGATAATTTCTTGATTTTAATAATAGAGTTAAAGGAGCATATAACATCTAGACTTTTAGGGAGGCTGGGTCGTGCATTAAGTGACGAATTAAAGATGAGGGTTAGGGTCGTCAATAAGTCAAACACAAATATTAGAGAGATTGCAAGCCAGCTACTTTACCCGGCTCGAGTAATAGGAGTTAATACGCTATGGTTACCAGATGGAACTGTAGAGCACATAGTGCGCATACCGCGAAGTGATAGCAGGTATCTACCTTCCAACATATATGCCTTAGAACAAGTGCTCTCTGTAGTTACAGGAATGAACGTAAAAATACGTACTGAGGACTAGGTGAACTCCCAAATGAAGTACCGAACACATCTGTCCTCAGAAATAAATGAATCCTTAGCTGGGCAGGAAGTAGTCGTAGCTGGCTGGGTCCACTTTAAAAGAGATCTAGGTGGTAAGAAGTTCTTAATTATAAGAGATAAGGATGGTTATATCCAAGTTGTAATTAGTAGAAAGGATCAACCTGAGTTAGCTGAGCTCTTCTATGAATTAACACCGGAATCAACAGTGAGTATTAAAGGTACTGTGAAGCTAGATAAAAGAGCGCCCAATGGTTACGAAATCATACCAAGTGAAATTATGGTGCATAGCAAGGCTAAGGCGCCACTACCTCTCGATGTCAGTGGTAAAGTGCCAGCTGATATAGATACAAGGCTGAGAGAGAGGGTTCTAGACCTGCGCAGGGAGGAATCGAGAGCTTACTTTAAGATTATATCGGTCGCCCTAAAGGCTATTAGAGAGGAGCTTCATAGAAGAGGCTTTATAGAGATATTTACACCTAAGATAATAGCAACAGCTACTGAAGGTGGTGCTGCGTTATTTCCCGTTGCATATTTCGGCAGAGAAGCCTACTTAGCTCAGAGTCCGCAACTCTATAAGGAACTTATGGCAGGAGCTTTTGAGCGTGTTTTTGAGATAGCTCCTGCTTGGAGGGCTGAGGAATCCGACACACCATACCACCTAGCTGAGTTTATAAGCATTGATATAGAAATGGCTTTTGCTGACTACAATACAGTGATGGAAGTTCTTGAAAATGTAGTTTATCAGGCCATTAAGGCAGTTAAGGAAGAATGCGCTAAAGAGCTAAGAGTAATAAACTACGAACCGCCAGACGTTAAATTGCCGCTTAGGAGATTTAAGTACACGGAGGTAATTAAAGCTCTCCAAGAAGCAGGATTTGATATTAAGGTAGGTGACGACATAGGCACGCCCGAATTAAGAGAGTTCCACAAAATAGCTGAGGAAGATCTTTTCTTCATAATAGACTGGCCCTCAGAGGCTAAGCCATTTTATACAATGCCTAAAAGAGATGATGAAAGGTTTACTGAGTCATTCGACCTTAACTGGAAATTCCTAGAGCTAGCTTCAGGGAGTACTAGAGTCCACATTAAGGATCTGCTAATTAAAAGACTTAGGGAGAAGGGGTTAAATCCGGAAAGCTTTAGGTATTTCCTTAAGTGGTTTGATTATGGCATCCCGCCTCATGCTGGCTGGGGCATGGGATTAAGTAGGCTTGCGCTAATGCTTACTGGTGCGCGAAATATTAGAGAAGTAACACTCTTTCCGAGAGACAAAAAGAGGCTAAAGCCTTAACTAGTTCCTTAAGGTAAAATAAGATTCTCTCTCAGTAATTCCCTTAGCAACACGGTTGCGTAAGATCCGCTCGATAACTCGAACCTGAGCCATACGTTATCTTTCCCTACAGTGTAATCTAATCTAGACACCTTAAAGTACGTAGGTCTTACTCTCTTACTAAATAATCTCCTTACTTCTCTGATCCTACAGGAACTTACATAATTCATTTCCAGTACTCTCATAATCAAATCACGGCAATAACCACTTTTTGAACCTTTGCTGCTAATGCTTAAGGCATTCGGGCCTGGTAGTGGCAGCACTTTACATTCTCTACTAAGGATATCAATAGAGCCGCATTCCAGCAAACCTATACTCAGCATAATATTGAAGAGATATGCTTGATATGCCTCAATATATAATTTAAGGATTTTATGATCTAAACTTAAGACAGCCTCCCTAGGGCTGCACCCCTTCATGAGTTTACGGATTATGAATCTTTCTATCCAGAACTTTCTGGGAAATAACTTAAGTGACTTACTTAATTCACCCTCTTCGAAAGCTTTGCGAGCTGCAATAACTTTATCGGACTCTGTTTCTAATGGGTAACCAACTATATACTGTACTGCCTCCTCAAACCTGCACTCAGCTATTGCTTTACCAATTAAATGTGTAGTAGGCCTTCTAGTACCAAATCTTTGGTATCCAAAGAAGTTAGGTAGTGAAAGCTTAGGCAAAATCTCAGCTACATTACCTAAGGCTCGCAGTGCTTCATCATATTCTCTGGTACTATCTACAAAGTTAAGCAGAATAATAAAGAAATTACCTAATAAGAACCCTCGAGCTAGGGGTTCACCGGTTTTACCTACCGTATACAACTCTATTCTGTTCTTATTTCTCAGTAAAATGTATTGCGAATCTAACTCCCTCTCATCTATACACAGCGCCCTAACAAATTGACAGGTACGTGCTTCAGCATCCTTAAGGCCAGCGTATGTTAACTTTAATTTAAGTGCTTTCTCAGCATAGCTCACAGCATCAATAGTAGAAAGACCCTCCTTACATAATACAAACTCCACCACTTCGCCACTCCTGCAGGTTACATTAACATGTTTTAATATTTTAGGATCAGCAATACGCGCATCAAGAGATATTTCATAAACATGAAAACTATTCTGGCTCTTATAATGTCTAAAGTACTTACCTACGTACACTTCCGGCCTAGCGTAAACTAAAAGCCCTATCTTTATGTCCAGATCCCTCACGGACTTAACAATCATTAACAACCCACAAGTCAGAGAAGTCTTAATTTACCAGTTAGTCTGTTTAATAATTCTGATGGTGCCGGACCTATGCCAATTGCCGTAAGTGTTCCTGGAGGTAATTCTGTATGCCCAGCATCTCGAATAATAACTACCGGTAACCCCAATGCTTCAGCTTCACCAGCTAATTTTAGTAAATCCGCTTCGCTACCGCCCTTAAGCACTACTTTTTTCTGACCTTGGTTAAACCATTCATAAAACCAGTCAGGCTTATTTCTCAGTGTCTTATATGCTGCCTCTACCGCTGCGTGAGCTACCTGTGCTGCTAGCTTCCCTTTACTCATTTTAATATCTGTTCTAACGATTATTGCTTGCTTAAACTCACTCAAGACCAGCTCCCTCTAGTTTATCGAGTATTTTGCCCATTAGCTCAGAGATCCTCCGTTCTTTGCACATTAAGTAGCATTTAATGTCAATTATACCCTCCTTAATGCATATGTTTCTACATTCAGTAAAGTATGCTGCAACATCCGGTTCTAGGATAAAGTAACTTCTAGAACTACCGAGGGGTCTTATTTTAAATAAATTCCATAGACTTAGCTTTCTTAGCAGGTGAGATACTCTAGGATACTCCTCTTTAGTAAACACATAAAAGCCGAAAGTCTTCAATGAAGAAATTACCCTGCTTCTTAACTCTTCATTATTACCATAATTTAATGACTGCATACTTTTTCACCGGTAATTTAAGTTTCCTAAACACACACCTTATTAAATTAATCAGCTCAGTTGACTCTCCTTCAACTAACCTAACCTTTAATTTTCGGTAGACAGCCCTCCCTAAGCAACGCCCGTTACTATCATAAACCATGATATCACCTACAACCCTACCTCTGGGATTCATCCTAAAATCAAGCTGTATCACGTAACTATCGTTAGAAATCGCTATTTGATGTTCCTCAGCCTCTCCTTTAACATATAATGGCTTAGTACCTAACTTCCTTACTACTTTAAAATTCATTTCCTCGCACTCACGGTTTATCACGAAGTATAGTCTTCTTCGCTGATGAAGACCTGTTCTACTTTTTGATTTTTCAGTAAATACCTTAATTGTGTTTTTTCCATCCATGAACATCACCGCCCAAGAGATTGAGCTAGTGCTACTTCTTCAATGAACTTAAGATATTTCCAGGCTTGATGTCCTTTACGTTCCTGGCAGTAATAAGTATGCCGCTTTTCATCATATATCTAGATATCACAACATACTCAGAATTAATTAATTGTATATTCCCTGCATCAACATCGACTTCATTAATTTTTAATCCTTTTTCATTATAGAGAACAATCTTAATTCCATGTCCTTTACTAATATCTATTATTACGTTCCTTACCAGCTGCACGCTACACCACCTTCCATCAGATACGGCATCTCCCAATTATTTTATTACCCCCAAGACACCTTTTATACCGTGCTGAGTAATATGGAAATCGCGTACGTAATTAGGTGTAATTTGAGATGACAAGGTACAGGAAGTACAAGGATCCATATAAAATAGATTTTAGTAGATTAAGCATATACGGTAACTTAAAAGGCAGAGACAAAAACAAGAGAGAGATAGAGGAGGGTAATGAATTTACCGTCAAAGTTATGGACATGGATATGGAAGGTAGGGGAATAGCTAAATTAAGAGGTTATACTGTTTTAATACCTAGGGCAGTACCTGGCGAAAAAGTCGCTATTAGGATCACTAAAGTAATAAAAAATAAGAAAATAGCTTATGCATCAGTAATAAAGAGAGTTGAGGAGCCTAGACGCTAGCCTATTAAGTATTAGGGTAAATAAATTTTCGACTTTACTATAAATTAATTATGGTGGAGAAGAAATGACAACAAGAGAGCCTAAGAGAGTACTTGCTGAGCTTCTGTGGGCTGAAAAATATAGACCCAGGTCGCTTTCTGAAATCGTAAATCAAGAGGACATTGTAAAGAGGCTGCAGCAGTTTGTTAGAGAGAAAAACATGCCACACCTTCTTTTTGCTGGACCACCAGGTACCGGCAAGACTACTGCCGCACACTGCTTGGCGCACGACCTCTACGGTGAGGACTACAGAATGTATATGCTGGAGCTTAATGCCTCAGTAGCTAAGGATACACCGATATTAGTTAAGATTAATGGTAAGGTACGCCGAGTGACTTTTGAGGAACTAGATAAGCTTTACTTTACAGGCGATAACATGATTAAGTTGAATGATGGCGAGTATGTTAAAGTAGATAATCTTGAGGTACTAAGTATAGATAGAGATACAGGTAAGGTCAAGTGGTTTAAGGTATCTTGGCTCATAAGACACAAGGTCGATTATGTAGTTAAGGTTAAGCTTGAAGGAGGTGGAGAGATCAAGTTAACGGGTAACCATTCAGTCATAGTAATTGATAGTAATGGAGAATTAATAGAGAAGAAGGCAAGCGAAATAAGACCAGGTGATTACTTAATATCATTTGTTACTGTATTGGAAGGTGAGAGAGGGAAAATTAATTTAAAAGACTACATCATAAGGAGTAGTAGAGTTAAGGCTAAGAACAGCTTAACCTTAGATGAAGACCTTGCTTGGTTTCTTGGACTATACGCTGCCGAAGGTGCCTTAGGATTTAAAGCATCAGTAAATGGCGTATCAACTAGTGGTCAAGCAGTTGTTACAGTTGGTTACCCGGATGAGACTCACTTGGCGAGTAAGGTACTAATGGTAACTTCAAAACATGGGATACCTGTGTATATAAATCTTGTTAGCTCAGGATATAACCGTAATAAATTATCAGCCATACAGGTAAGACTCCTCAGTACTGCTTTAGCTAGATATCTTAAGGTAGAGGCTTATAAAAGCGGAGGTACTACTGCTAAATTTAAGCGTATACCAAGCATTATCTATGAATTAAATAAGGAAGGTAGAGTCGCTTTCTTAAGAGGGATTTATGAGGGTGATGGATCAGGTAAGTGGAGTGATGTTGTCAAGATAAGCAGTAAATCTAAGGATCTACTAGTAGATATTGCTTGGCTAGCTCGTATCTCAGGTATAGAGAGCTCCGTCTTCAATGATGAGGTTAGATTGATTTGGAGAGGGAGAATGAAATATAAGAAGTCGGATTTAATACTTGCTGAGCCATTCATGAAATTCTTTGAAAAAATAAGTAGAGCTATAAATATTAACTGGAGGCATATACTAAGACATCAACTATATGACGGGAAGAGAACAGCATCTAAGGATAAGTTACTTCAAATCCTAATGTCTATAGATACTAGCAAATTAAGTGATGAAGAGTATGGGATTTACAGAAAACTTAAAACACTAGCTAATTCCGACATTCACATAGTTAAGGTTATTCATACCGAAGTCATTAAATATGATGATTACGTATATGACGTAAGCGTACCTGATAATAACCTATTCTTTGCAGGAACCACACCTATACTACTACATAATTCTGATGAGAGAGGTATTGACGTAATAAGAACTAAGGTTAAGGAATTTGCTAGAAGTAGGCTCCCTGCCAATATACCCTTTAAGATAGTTCTTTTAGATGAAGCTGACAACATGACAGCAGATGCCCAGCAAGCTCTGAGAAGACTCATGGAGATGTATGTTGATGTGACAAGATTTATACTTATAGCCAACTATCCAAGCAAGATAATAGAACCTATACAGTCCAGATGTGCGGTATTTAGATTTACACCATTAAAGAAGGAGGACGTTATGGTCAGACTTAAGTACATATGTGAGCAGGAGAGAGTTAAGTATGAGGAAGATGCTCTTGACACAATATTTGAAATATCTGAGGGAGATATGAGGAAAGCTATTAATATACTTCAATCTAGTGCCGCATTGGGTAAAGTTACTGTAGCTAATGTTTTTAAGGTAGTTGGGCTCGCTCATCCTAGAGAAGTGCGAGAAATTATTAGAACAGCCCTAGCAGGAAACTTTGTAAAAGCCAGAGATTTGCTCAGAACTTTAATGCTTAATTATGGCTTATCCGGAGTTGACGTAGTAAAACAGATGCATAGGGAAATATTTAGCTCCGAAATACAGTTGCCGGAATACTTAAGAGTTGAAATAGCTGATTACATAGGTGAAATTCAGTTTAGGCTTGTTGAGGGAGCAGATGACGAAATACAGCTGAATGCGCTATTAGCTAAGCTCACACTGATTGGTAAAGCCCGTCATGCAGTAAAGACAACTTCCAGGTAGGTTAGACGATGCCTAAAAGAAAGGTACCTTGGGTCATTAAATACAGACCTAAGAGAGTAGCTGATGTTGTAAATCAGGATGAAGCTAAACAGTTGGTTTTAAAGTGGATTAAAGAGTGGTTTGCTGGTAAACCATCACGTAAAGCAACACTCTTTTATGGTCCTCCCGGATGCGGTAAGACATCACTAGCTGAGGCCGTTGCAAGCGAGTACGGCTTAGAGTACCTAGAAATGAACGCAAGTGACTATAGAAGAGCTAGTGACGTAGAGCGTATAGCTAAAATAGCCGCTATGCAGAGAGGATTATTCACTAAGGGTAAGTTGATATTACTCGATGAAGTAGACGGTATGTCCAGAGTGGCTGACCGCGGTGCTATGGAAGCTATCTTAGACCTAATTAAGATTACTAGGAATCCTATTATAATGACTGCTAATGATCCGTGGAATCCGAGCTTAAGACCTTTAAGGGAAAGTGTTCTGCTTGTACCGTTCAGAAAACTTACCAAGACAGATATTAAGAAGGTTCTTAGAAAAATATGCAAGCTCGAGGGACTAACATGCGATGATGACGCTATAAAATATATTGCCGACAAAGCTGAAGGCGATTTGAGATCTGCCATTAATGACTTACAGGCTGTTGCCGAAGGATACGGCAGGGTGACACTGTCAATTGTTAAGGCAGTCTTAAGAGCACGTGATAGAGTTTATGACCCATTCGAGGTAGTTAGAAGAATATTTATTTCTAAGTATGCGTGGCAGGCTAAGTTAGCTGCGTCGCAAACAGACTTAAGTCCTGACGAACTTGTCCAGTGGATTAATGAAAACCTACCTAGGCAAATAAGTAATCCCGAAGATCTCTGGAGAGCCTATGAGGCACTATCAAGAGCAGATGTTTATATGGGCAGGATAGTCAGGACAGGATCGTGGGATCTGCTTGCTTATGCCGTAGAGCTTATGAGCGCGGGGGTATCACTGGCTGTACGCACTGATGTGAGGAGCAAGTATAGGTGGGTTAAATACTCATTCCCACAAAAAATTCTAATAATGGCGAGGACTAAGGAAGTAAGACAAATTAGGGAAGATCTAGCAACTATAATAGCACGCCATTTACGCATATCAAAGAGACTTGCTAAGTCAGATGTAATACCCTATCTAATAGCCATATTTGAGAGCAATCCAGAGTATGCTGCTTCATTAGTTGTTGGATTAAATCTCTCCGACTCAATGATTAAGTACTTAAGCCCACGACACAGTAGTAGAATTATTGAGTTAGCTAATAAGATTAGAGAGCAAATAGCTAAGGAAGCTAGGGAAACAGCCAGGAAAGAAGTTGCTAAAGAGAAAACCTCAAAGCCTGAGGCAGAAGCACCTAAAGCTAAGAAAGTTAAGAGGAAAAAGAAGAAAGAGGAAGGTGCTGGACTAGAAGCTTTCTTTAAGAAATAATTCTTCTTAAACCATAATCATAGTTACAGATTCCTAAGTAGCTCCTCTAGGTACCTTACCTTAGGATTTACCCAGTTCGGTCTGTAGATTCGCATTCTGTTAAACTTCACTTCTTCAATTATGCCTGCGTCCCTCAGATATTCTAGGTGTTTTGATACTACCTTATGATTTAATCCTGTTTCCTTAATTAGTTGTGTAATATTTATTTCACCACGCTCAATTATCAGCTTGAGTATCTTTACTCTTCCCTTACTTGAAAATATCTCCTCAACACGTATGCTGTTCATTGTATTAGCCTCTTACTGCTTATTATGTGATCCAGCTTCCTTATTAGCTCATTAAGCGGTATTGCACCAAAGCTCACGTACGTACTTCTGCCTCTTCTACCTTTAATGTTAGATCTTGTTATTATAATTCCCCTATGCCTTAGATCCATTACATACGTATATACCTTTGTGTGTCCCCTGGCTTCTTCACCTATTTCTGAGCACAGACGTTTGTAAATGCTCTCTATAACACCCATAGGCACATAATCCTCGCCCGTCCGCAAAAGTGCAAGTGCTATTGCCTTGAGTACTAAGAGCTCGTGCAGAGGCAAGTAGTGAAGGGTATCAATTAAGTTGATTAACGATGGATACTCTCGTGAAAACACAGCTCTTACATGATCTATAGTTACTCTTGTTGCTCTACCCTCCAGCATTTCTTTATCAGCTAACTTACCTGCAGCATGTAATACAGCTAAGGCTTTACGTGCATTTCCGTCCCCACCATTATCTATGCCGACTAAGTTGGCTATGTAATCAAGTACATCATCACTAATTACCCCAGGGTAAAAAGCAATCTCAGCCCTTGCTTTTAGTATGTCAAATATCTCTTTTGATTTGTACGGATTAAACATTACTATATTCTTCATTAAGTAACTGCCTGTTATATCATCAACTAAGCTACTAATGTATGTTGGTGTCCCCCTCGTTATATAAATAAAATTAAGTCTCTTTACATCCGTCTTAAAAACATCGTAAAATCTAACAATTATGTATCTATCATCAGGTCTTGAAACTCTTAGAAAGTAGTCAAACTCATCTAGAGCCACTAGGAGATAAAGATCATCAATGTCAAGTAGCTTAAGTAGTGCATTACCTAGTTCAGTAGCTGATAAGCCTCTGTCAGGGAGATTAAGTCCCAATTGGTTTTTTATCTCCCTGAAGATGCTAGCTGGATTCTTTGATTTTGAGCAATTTACGTGGACGTACCTCAGTCTAACACCTTTCCTTTCAGCAAGCTTAGAGAAATTAGTACCAAATACTATTGAGGTTACAGTCTTTCCCGAACCTATAGGGCCCGCGAGTAGTGTTCTAATACTTACTGTACCAGGGCGAAGTATTATTGATTTGAATAATCTAGTAAGCTGGCGTACCTGCTCCTCTCTATGCGGTAACTTATCTGGAACATACTCGGGGTAAAGCTTTGACTCGTCTATAAATACTGATGGCCTTTTTACCTCACTTTCTATTATCTCATTAATGTCTTGCATACTTTCACTCTACTAGTAATTAGTAAGCCAGTAATACAATATATGATTTTCTTGCTGAAATAATTACAGCTTATAGGTAATGTGAAAGTGAACGGTTCGTATAATAGTGTTCATAGAAAGTTAAGTAAAAAGCCTAAACCTTTGTTTTTATTAGTGCTTCTAGAGTTACTTCTGCAGCCTTAAGTGCGTATTCCCTAAGCTCTTCGGCACTAGCGAATCCTAAGTCTTCAACGAGTGAGTCACTTACTAGCAATATTGCCGCAGTTTTTACGTTTCTCATTAACCCTAGCATGAACAATCCTGCACACTCCATTTCAACAGCTATAATTCCTCTTGAAGCCCACTTCTTAGCAAATTCTGGGTCCTCCGCATAAAAAGCATCACTGCTTATTATTGGCCCTAATGAGTACTTTATGCCCGATACATGAGCTGACTCAACCAAGTTTTTGAGTAACTCATAGTCTGGAGATGTAGCTGTGCAAATGCATTCACCAAGGTACTGATAGTAGGCACCTCCAGGATAGTAGGCACAACCTGTAGGTATAATTACATCACCTATTCTGAAGCCTTTTACTAATGCACCACAAGATCCTAGCCTGATAACTGCCTTAGCACCAACCATTGCCAGTTCTTCAAATACTATGCTTGCTGACGGAAAACCAACGCCATGTGTAGCAACGGTAATCGGCACTCCTTTGTATTCGCCAGTATAGGTAATGAAGCCCCTATTCTTATTTACTAAACGTACTTTCTCTAAGAGCCCACTAACTTGCTCAACTCTTGCTGGGTCACCAGCTACAATAACGCGCTTAGCCACATCTTCCGGCTTAATTTTTAGGTGTATAGGCTTACCAATCATTTTATTACCTCCTAATATGATTAAAGACAAACTTATTTATCCATATCCGTGTAAAACCTCGTAAAATTCTTAAGCAAAACTAATTTAGTTTTCAAGGTGTTAGGGAATGATTGTTAAGGTACCTAAACCTTTAGTTAGGAAGCAGAGGCTAATACGAAATAAGGGTGTCATCACTGGATTAAGAGAGGGCAGAGGCTTTAGTTTAGGTGAATTAAAAGCTGTAGGACTGTCTACTGACGAAGCCAAAAAGCTAAGTATTCCTATAGACAGACGTAGAAGAAGTACTCATGAGTGGAATATTAAAATACTGCAGGAATACCTAGCTGGTACTAAGACGAGAGGAGCAGGTGCCTAGCGGTCTCAGCTAAATCTAATTCTAAGCTATCATAGCTGCTTATAACTAATCTTCTCATGCTTAAGTTGAGCATTATTCTGACTACTTTTTCGTATCCACCAACATAAGTTAGAAATTTTTTAATGTTGTATTGTAGTGTAATTAGCCTATATAATTTGCTCAGCTCTTCACAATATATGCTTTTGACAAGCACAGAATCCTTTAGTGCATTAATTAGCGCCTTGACTTCGAGAACTATTGAGTAGATTCCGCCTCCACTTATCGGCTTAGTTAATGAAATAGAGTCTCCTACTCCTAGTACATTACCTCTAGTTAATGCACATGGCTTATCAATAGGTATTAATCCACCAAAGTATTTAGTAATAAATACTTCTGTGCTGAAGCGCCTGCTAATTAGCTTTAGTAACTTAATGAATGAAGAATAAACGTTACGTCTCGACGCTACGCCAACTATGTAACTACCATCATCACTATAAGGGACGACCCAGGCAAAAAAGTCTTTACATATTTTACTGCACGTTATAATTAGCGGTCTACCGAGTGTTAGCTTCTTTATCTTAACAATAGCCTGTAGCCCTCTTAGATTATTTAATTTCTTAGGGCACATACCTAATTCTCTAGAAAATCTCCTGATGGCTCCTTCAGCAAGTACCACATAATCGTATTTTTCCTTGTGATTCCCTAGTACTTCAACTTCACCACTGCTTTTTATAGCTCTGACGTAAGTCCTTAGCTTGAGGTCTGCTCCTAAGCTCAGCGCCTCTTCACTAATTACCTTCTCGAGAAGCTCTCTGTCAAGCAGGTAAACAGGCTCATTAAATAATAGTTCGATTTCCTCTCCCAAGTCGCACGTAGCAATACCATACGTGTGAAACTTCATTATTTTACTCTCATGTGCTGGCCGACCTAATGCTTTAAATGTAAACTCACTTACTAGGCCAGTGCAGTGTCTCGGTATACCAAATGCCTCATGTTCTTCGAATAACTTAACACTATAACCGTGTCTAGCTAATTCACGAGCTACTAATAGACCTGCTATACCTCCCCCAACAATTGATATTAGAGCCAAAGCTGCACCAAGTCTGTTAGTGGTCGTTAAGTAATTTAGATTTACGCTAACAGCCTGTAATAGTCTGTTATGATGGCTGTAGAAGTGGAGGAAGTGAGCGGCACTTGAGTGCCGCCCGGGGCTGGAGGGCTACCCAGGCACCTAGGCCACTCAACAATAGTCTAGGCTTAAGGGTTAATAAAAGTCTGGTTACTTAAGAACTCTATTAGGTAAATTTGTATTCAGAACACTCATGCTTAAATTAAGTAAAATTAATGTAATTATTTTGCTAGTGATCTATCACTAACCTCATATTCGTACTTGCACGCCTTAAGTGCCTTAGCAATATACTTAAAAGCTGCTTCGGGATCCGCACCTTTACCACATGAATAAACATCAACGGTAGCAAATTCATATTCAGGCCATGTGTGAATAGTTATGTGTGACTCAAGTATTATTGCTACTAGGCTAACGCCTGGATAAATATGCCAGTACTTAACGTCAAGAAGAGTCATCCTACCTATCTTAGCAGCACCGATAACTATCTCCTTCAGATATTCAGGACTAGAAAGAAGTTCGGGATCACACCCATATAGGCTGCCATAGACATGCTTCCCGTAAACCCTGTACTCCCTATAAGGCGTAACCACTCCTAGTGTGCGCGCTGCCTGGGTCATTACCCCCCCAACCCCCTTAAATAGGGGGGTCTGCAGCTTATAAGTTTATCCCCCCACTACCCACCCCCCTAATCATGCTATTAAAAATATTAATTTTCCAGGTTTACCGTAAGTCTACGAATATTTTAACAAACTTTATTTATACTTTATCTAGTGATATTATTGACTTCCTCTTTAAGTAGTCACAAAAAGAATATAAGGATAGGTAGTAGGAATGGCACTACCGGATAAAGTAATAATGAACTTCGTATGCTGTGTTAAAGACTTAAATATACAGATTCAACCTGCAGGAGTAGATCTTACTGTACGTAAGGTTTTTGCTTTTACTTCACCTGCATACATAGGTTTTAAAGAAAGAAAGCTTGCTGAGACAGTAGAGCTGAAGCCTATTGATAATATATGGCACTTAGAGCCGGGTGTATATAAGGTCATGTTTAACGAAATTGTAAAGGTACCTGATGATGTTGTTGGGCTTTGCTTTCCTAGATCCTCACTTCTCCGCTCGGGAGTGATCTTCACATGCACTGTCTGGGATCCTGGTTATGTTGGGAGGGGAGAAGGTCTTTTAACTGTCCTTAATCCTCAAGGTCTCAAACTTGAGGTTGGTGCGCGGGTAGCTCAGCTAGTATTTATTAAGCTAGCAGGGAAGCCATCTAAAGTTTATGAGGGGGTGTACAAGGGTGAGAATATATAGCTATAATATTGGTATTGAATTGAATAAGTCACAAATATGTAGGGCATCAATGATTCTTAATAATATGTTAAATAATATTAAGTTAGACACATTTGCTGATTTACGATATTACCCACCTACAGGCGATGATCTTGAAAGCATAGCTAGGTATTTTATATTCATGGTCGCTATAGATCATAGAACTAGCAGGTACAGAAACTTCGAAGGTTACATTGATGACGAATTTTATCATGGAGCTGACCTGCTATACAGGTTAGGTAAGCTAAAGTATGATGAGGACCCGGACTTCTTCAGCCCTAGTTCCATGGCTAATATAAGTGTTGATGATGTTAAGAAATGGCTTAAAGTTAGAGGAGGAGATGGACGTGACATAGTAATTTGGGACCCGGATATTCGCACACTCCTTTTGAAGGATTTAGGCAGGAAGCTTGTTAAGTACTTTGACGGCTCTGTACTAAACTTAATTAGACAAAGCAGAAAGTACCTTAAATCAAATACAACGTACGGCTTTATTGATAGATTAAAGTGCTTTGTGGCTTACTCTGATCCTGTAGAGAAGAAAGCTTACCTGTTAGCTAAGTTCCTAAGTCGACGAGGAATATTTACTTACATAGATCAAGAACATGCCGAGGTTCCTGTAGATAATCACTTAACTAGAATTGCGCTACGATTAGGTCTTATTAAGGTACCTGAACAGATCTTAAGGAAAATACGTAAAAAAGAACACTTTACATATAATGAGGATTTAGTAATTAGATACGCTGTTAGAGCAGCATTTAAAGTGGCTTCAAAAATCATCAACATAGATCCGTTACTGCTTGATGATCTACTCTGGCTATTTGGTAGGCACTGTTGTACTAGAGACAGCCCCGTATGCGTAACTGGGTGCAGCAGCAGGTGCCTATCATTAAAGTTATGTAGCAGCAGGTGTCCGCTGGGCAGTGTTTGCCCGAGTACTGCAAGTAAGGACATGGTAAATGAGCACTATTACGTTGATACGTACTATTATTAGCCAGCTAACTTTCTAATTGGACAGGCTGTAACGATACCTTTAAGTCTTATTATAGCTCCGATACTTAATCGGGGAAGCAAGTGAGTTGTAAGGAAGTATTAAATAAGATTAATAGCCTAGATAACGAAGGCAGTAAGGTTTTAAAGTACTTCATACGCTATAGGTCCGTCGGTGAACTGCTCGCACTTAGAGAATTAAAAGGTCTTTACGGTATTAAAGATCCAGCTAAGGTAATAGGTTACCTGCTTGATTTAGGGCTTCTTGAGCGCGGATTAGGATGCTACAACATTTCTAAGAACGTGGTTAAGTGTCTAAAAAGTTAAAATAAAATATGATGTGTGGTGCCTTCTCAATGATTAAACTACAGAAGAAAATCCATGCTTACCTGCAGTTAGTAAGACTGCATAACCTAGTAGCTACAGTAGTAACTACACTTATAGGTTACTTAGCCGTAGCTATTCCTCTAAGTAGCTTTAACTTAAACCCTATAGTGCCATTAGCTACTGTCGTGCTGGTAGCTGCTGGAAGCTACGCAATTAATGACTACTTTGATGTGGAGGTAGACCAAATAAATAAGCCGTATAGACCCATACCTTCAGGTGTTGTAGGAAGGAACGAAGCATTAGTACTCTCTATTATTCTAATAGTAGCTGGTGTTTCACTAGCTATTTTCTCTGGTCCTATTTCATTTACTTTTGCATCATTAAATGCGCTCCTGCTAGTACTGTATTCATACAGGATTAAGGAATTGGGTGTTCCAGGAAACATTGTCGTTAGTTTCGAGGGTGCTGCATCCATAATTTACGGTGGCTTAGCCCTAGCTGAATATGTAGGTGCTTTAAGCAATGTTACATCTACATACATACCTGCACTCTATGCATTTCTACTTCTATTATCACGGGAAATTGTTAAGACTATCGAGGACTATGTGGGAGATGCTATAAGAGATGTCAAGTCACTGCCTAGAGTTATAGGGCCTGTTAGATCTGCTATTATTGCTACTGTGCTCTTAGCCCTGGTAATTATATTATCGCCATTGCCCTATATACTTGCAGGATACAGTACAGTATACCTAGCCCTAACTACTGTAACAGATGGGGTAATAGTATACTCCATGTTAAGGTTAATTAGCAGGAAATTCTATGAAACTCCAGAAATAATTGCAGGTAAGGTGAGAGCTTACTTGAAGGTAGCTATATTTATAGGTTCTCTGGCTTTTCTTACGGATTTACTAATTAGAGTGCTAGAACTCGTTTCTTAACTTAATAGTTATTACTTCCTGATCTAATAAGCCAGTGTAAATTACCCTAACGATTATTGGTCTCTGCTTAGCTGACACCGTGTATCCCTTGGCAAATTCTCCACCTGGCTTTAGAGCACTAATTACATCTCTAAAGAGTATTTCACCAGCAGATAAGCAAGCTATGACTATGTTCCTAGCTGTCACATCACCTGAGTTCCTTAACCTCATAGCTAGTTTGTTTTCGCTCAAGCTTGCTTCTTCAACATTTATTTTAGGTCCCTCAACTAATAGCTTGTACATTAATAGATTGTGAATTCTTACATCCCTGGGGTAGTAGGCTAGTGATGTATCCCTATGTAGCAGGGTAACGCTATTTCTGCCCCCTAAGTAGACGTTCTTAATACTTACCTCCTCAACACCTATAATCCCGTCAATAGTTTCCACTTTCTTGCCGTTAATCATTATGTCTACTACTGCCTTTCTTGATGGCATACTGAGCGTTATTAGTGCCTTACCCACGCCATCTTTACTGCTCATAGGTACTTCTATGCCTATACTCTCTGATGGCTTCAGGCCGACCTGCCCTGCTTTAAATACTACCTCGGTTCTGGCATTCTCTAGGGGTGCAATACCAAATAATGTCGCTGACTCAATGACTACTGCCTCAGATGACTCACATTTAATAGAGAGCGTGTAGCGTCCTGCTTCAGACAATAATTGACTTATATCAAAAACCTGTACTGCATATACACCCTCCTCCCATTCCTCTAGTAGCTGGGGCTTAAACTCACGCACTAAAGTAACTCCATTAAGCATTACCTTCCATAATATGTTTCTTGGCACCGACTTGCAGGATATTGATAAGACTAAGAATGCCTTACTGAGACCTTGATCTATTGAGAAAACTGTGTAACCTGACCTTGGGTTCCCATATCCCCCCAGTACTAATGGGTTAGAGATTGTTGTATAGTGAATTAAACCCTGAACTTCGTCATTTAAGTATTCAACGAGGTTACCTCTAGGCATTAGCGTCACCTGTTAGCTAATGATTTAAGCACCTTAAAATAAATTTAGTGAGTCCTAAAGTATTTGTGCAACAAGAGCTTAAGGTATTAAGTAAGGAAAGTAGAACCTGTACTTAATACATACTTATGTCCTTAGGTGCTAATTTCTTGAGCGCCTTAAGTGCCAGCAGCTTTTCCTTACTACCTAGTTCTGCTGATTTAATCATCTCCTCTAACTCAAGAATAACCCTCTCAGCTACTTCTCTTTTTACCGGGTATGGTATTCCGTCCTTACCACCTATTGCAAAAGCGTACTTGAATGGACTAAAAGGTACTGAATCAGGATCCATAAGTGGAGGCGGCTCCCTATATATCAACTCTGAAATTAAACTTAAAGCCCTGAGGGTTTCTGGACCAACTCTTGTAAGTAGCATTAATTCACTAATGTTCCTCGGTCTTACTTCATAAGCTTCTTTTAAAACTCTGAGCAATTTACCAGTAAGTCTTACAGGTCTATAATAAGGTACTCTATTATCTATGGGTCTCGGCGGTCTTAAGTCAAGTAGTGTTTTATTACCTTTGAGGACAGCATTAATTACTACTACATTCTTCTTTATCTTCTCAGGCTTCTCATTAACTAAGTCTACAATAATGCTCCTAGCACCTACAGACTTTTCATGAGTTAAGTTTAAGGGTGTTAGTCTAATATCTGACACTACACCTGAGTGAGGCTCTAATGTAACATCACTGCTTACATACCAGGCAAGGTGGTACCTCCTGGCCAGCCTCAGTTCAGTATTCATTCCCTGCTGTATAATGACCCACCTGCCACTTCTATCAAAAACTAGTGCGTGATGATATAATGTGAAGCCGTCCTGGAGAAGTACGGAGTCTGCCTTTGCTCCAAGCTTAGATATTTTGACTAACTCGTTAATTCTACTACTGCCTAAGCCTACTTCCTCACCATACTTCAGTAACTCCTCAGGGGTCTTACGTGAGAGGAGTCCTTTACCTCCTGCTATTCTTACATCAGTGTTTAAGTCGTTAAGGACCTCCTTTAGAATTGCAGTAGTTACTGTGGTTGAGCCACTACTGTCCCAGTCCATACCTATTACGTTGTTGAACGCCTGAAACCACAGTGGGTTTGAGAGCCTCTTAAGTAATGCTTCATTACCTAAGTCGAGAATTATTACCTTAACTATAGCCCTAGCCAGCCTCCTCATTATAGCCGCCAGCCACGGTGGAACATGACCCCAATGCAATGGCAGATCAGCTAGACCCGCCACTGACATGCCTCTTCACCACAAGGAGCGGTCCCTTCTTATCTACAATAACTACTTCGGAATCTTTAGGTATATCCTCCTCTGCTAGCGCTTTCCAGTACTCGCCCTCAACAACTACAAACCCTACACTACCTGCCTTAATATCATCCAGAGCCCTACCTACCCTCCCCTTAAGCTCAAAAATCACCGGCTTCCTCCTCTTAGCTTCTATTATCTTATAAAGCACAATTCCTGTAAATAAGCCTAAGCCTACTCCGATACTAATAGCGAATATTCTGAATTGCAGTGCGTATTGTGGTGGTGGGGCGAAGCCCGGTGGTACTGCGGCTGGAAGGAGGGCGAAGCCTAGAGCGAGAAACACTATACCTGTTACTCCTAGTACTCCGAAGCCTGGTGTTACGAATAGTTCTACAGCCAGCAGTATAGCACCTAAAACTATCATGAATACCGAGGCTAAGTTCGCGCTAAAACCTGACCCTATGAGGCCTAGTACAAGGAAGAGTACTGTAAGCGGTATTATGGGCAGTTTTCCTGATAAAATAGCGAATATTGTGCCTAATATCCCTATCGTCATGAGTACGCTGTTAATCATTGGATTAGAGAGGGTTGATATTAGTCTAGCTCTTAGACCTGCTTCATGAGTCCTAACAGTCGTAATTTCGAGTACATACTTTATATTCGTAATGTTAACTCTCCAACCCTTGAGCTTGTTTAATAGATCATTAAGGTCCGTCGCAATGAGATCTGCTATATGGTAGCTGACTGCTTTATCAGCGCTTAGGACTAAGTTATTTCTAACGAACATTTCAGCTACTGTTGTGTTTCTTCCCCGCGTTCTCGCGTAAGTAATAAGTTTCTCTACGACTGGGTTAATTATTTTGCTTTCATTAACAAGCTGATACTCACCTGTCATTGGATTATAAGCTACTGGCTGCACCGCACCAATTATTGAGCCGGGTGATACCGCAACTACATGCGCAGGTACGAGTATGAACGTTCCTGCACTCAGAGCCTTTCCGCCACTCACAAAAGCTATTACGGGTACCTTAGAATGTACTATTCTGTCCCCAATAACGAAGGCTGCGTCTAGAGTTCCTCCATAGGTATCAAGTTCTATTATGATAGCCGCATTCTCTTTTTCTGCTTCATCTATAGCTGACATTATATACTCTTTAACTCCTTCGTCTATAGTGTCCCAGGGAGGCTCTATCTTAACTAGTAATGCCTCACTAATGACTTTCTCGTTGGTTCCCCCATTACCAGCTACTGGAGTACAGAAAGAAATTACAGTTAGTATTAGTGTTGCTATTAAAAATAGTTTACTTGTTTTTATGAGGAAGCCTGGTTTTCTTTTGGTCATTTCCTTGTGCCCTCACCGGGAGGCTTAGCCTTAGTTATAGCTGAGACTAACGCTGCTGTCTCTCCTGCACGTGCTGTAGCTGTTTCAGTAACAATTACTAGGGCTTTTTCTCTCGCTACCTCAACTAAGGTCTGCAGCTCCCTGAGCCGCATTGCTGCTGGGTGAGCCTCAAACATCTTAGCTGCTTCAGCAAGTATTTTCGCTGCCTGTCTCTCACCTTCAGCTTCTATAATTCTAGCCCTCCTCCATCTCTCGGCTTCAGCTTGCTTAGCCATAGCACGCATCATGTTCTCAGGTAGTTCAACAGACTTTATTGTTACTGAAACCACCTTAACGCCCCACGGCAGCGTTGTCTCGTCCATGATTGCTTGAATTCTCTTATTTATTTCCTCTCTCCTCGTCAGGAGGTCGTCTAGCTCTACCTGACCTATTACATCCCTTAGTACTGTCTGACCTAGTAGTGCTATGGCGTAGTGGTAGTTCGATATCTTAACTACTGCCTTCACGGGGTTCTCCACCCTGTAGTAAATTACTGCATCTACCTTCACGCTGACGTTATCCCTAGTTATGATCTCCTGCCTAGGTACGTCAGTAGTCATTATTCTTAAGTCTACCTTAACAATTGAATCAATGAAAGGTATTATAAAGAACAGACCAGGACCTCTTGGTCCTGTGAGCCTGCCCAGTCTGAAGTGTACTGCCCTCTCATACTCCCTAATTATCTTGATGCTTGCCGATAGTATTGGGATAACTATTATCAGTACTATGAACACCCATATCAGTGTAAATATGTCCAATACTTGAACACCAACTTACTAGGGTTTAAGAATTTTATAAACTTGTTTTAATGGGGGCGCTGGTTCGTGAGTAAGAGTAGGTCACGAGGATATAGAGCTGAGCGTGAGTTGGTCTTATTATTATGGAGGCTGGGATTCGCAGTAATACGTGCACCAGCTAGTGGAGCGAGAATTAGGAGAGCTGACTACCCTGACATAGTTGCTATCAAGAACGGCAAAGTTGCCGTGTTTGAGGTTAAGTCTAGAAGAAATGTAGGGACTATATACATAAATAAAGAGCAGCTCAGGAAGTTAAGAGAATTTTCTGAGCGTGCTGGTGGGAGGGCATACATAGCTGTCAGAATACCTCATAAGGGCTGGAAGTTCGTTGCGTTACAGCAACTCAGGGAGACCAATAGCGGTAATTACAGGCTAGATAAGAAAGTCATTGAGTCTTCAGGAGGTATAAGTACCGTGCTTAGAGACTTAGGTCTGCTAAAGTCCTTAGACTTACTTCTGAGTAATAATAAGGTGCGTAGTAACAATGAATAACTTATAACCCCCCAACAATAAGTTTTCTCGGGCCCGTCGTCTAGCCTGGTTAGGACGCCGCCCTGACGCGGCGGAGGTCCGGGGTTCGAATCCCCGCGGGCCCACCACTTTCTAATTTGCGAGACTGGTGTAAGAGATATAACGACACTAACTTAACTACATATTGAGTGATGTCTGGGTGGCCCCCTCACTGACTTGCATGATGAACCGCTAGTCCCGAAAGGAACTCCTATTAAAGCTTCTTTCTAGTTGCTTCTGCAATGAAGATAGGAAGTAGTGGTGAATACGCCCTTACCCCACTCATTCCTGGTGTCTCCGCCCGCGTTGCGGGGTTCGCGGTAATGTACTTTAACTTAATTTAAAGCTTTAATGTTTATTTAACTCTTGGCTTTTGTGGTGATGAGAACGCTCCGTTATGACTTGATGATTTGTTTTGCCGGCCTGTGCTGAGTCTTGCTTCCTTTCCTTAGTCAGTACTTCTCTTAGTTTTTCAAGTTTCTTCTTACCTTCTAGGAGTGCTTTATTTGCTAACTCTACTAACTCCCTTAACTTCTCAGTACTTACTAGCAGGATCCTCCTTTGCTTGAGTGGTACAGCTATTCTTACTCCTGTTTTTAGTTCTACTATTACGCCTCTCCTGCTCAATGAGAGTATTCCGCTGTGCTTCATGCCTGCTTCTCTAGCTATTCTGAGTATGTTAATTGACTCCTTTAGCGATGCTGTTGAAACGTGAATTATCGGGCCCGTAACTACTAGCCACAGTGTATGTACTGCGTCTTGCTTAAGTACCTCCTCAAGCTCGCTTACCTCTATGGGCTCGTGTTTCTTGAAGATAACTGTAGACTCTCTCCTAATCCAAGGTAGAGGTGCATCAACAACAACTACTCTCCCACTGCATGAACTAATCGTAAATGACTCTTCCCTCTCAAAAAACATTAGAAGTACGTCTAGAATGTCTCTATCTAAGTACCCTATGTGAAGATCACTCAGTAGCCTTTTCCTTAACTCCTCTTTTCTCCTCAGCCACAACTTTCTGTCAATTCCCGGCATTACACCCCTCACCAGTGCCGCGGGGCGCGGACTCTGCCCTGGCCACTTACTTCATTAGTTCGTGTAAGGGTGCGTACACGTCATTGTCCGCGCCCCTAGAGAGGATTTACTTCAGTGAATAATAGTTTAATGCTGCGGTA
>CAYZJX010000001.1:3877-32418 GCA_964479035.1 uncultured Desulfurococcaceae archaeon | reverse complement strand
AGTAATATACTATATGATGCAGTTAGCAACATAAAATACATTCATGAGTGGGTTAGGGTATACGATTTTCACGTACCTGAAACCCACTCATTCTTCTCTAATGGTCTTCTTTCCCATAATACGGCTAAGTCTGCTATTGTTAGGAGGGCTGCTGAGTTACTTAATGCTAAGTTCTTTAAGTACTTATTAACGAGGTTTACTGAACCTGCTGAGCTCTTCGGACCACTTGATATTAAGGCTCTTGAGGAAGGTAGATATGTCAGACTAACTGGCGGTAAGTTGCCGGAGGCTGAAATAGCCTTCTTAGATGAAATATTTAAGGCTAATTCAGCCATACTTAATGCGTTAAATACCCTGCTTCAGGAAAGAATACTGTATGACGGCTATACAGAATTATGTGTTCCGTTGTGGTCTCTGTTTGGCGCAAGTAATGAGATTCCTGACGAGCCCGAGATAGAAGCTTTCTACGATAGATTTGTCGTCAGACACTTTGTTAAGCCTATTCCGGAGGATCTCTGGAGGGATCTTCTCAGCAAGGCTTGGGAAATCGAGCGTATGCTGTACTTTAAGGGTAACTTAGGTGGCAGAAAACTGCTTGATATGAGTGATCTGAGAAAGTTTCATGAAGCTGTACTATCCGTTAACTTAGAGCCCATTAAGACTAAACTGGTTAAGTTATTTGCGATTTTTGAAGGTAGAGGAATACACGTAACTGACAGAAGGAAAAGTAAGGCACTAAAACTCATAGCAGCTAATGCGGTAATTGATGGTAGGAACCATGCAGAAGAGACTGATTTAACCGTGCTGAAGTACGTTGTGCCAAGAGATTGGGATGAACTTGATAAAGTTATAACAATACTTTCAGAGGAGTTGAAGACCCCATACCGCTACATTAGAGAGCTGGAGGAGATTAAGACTAATATCAAGGAAGTAATAAACTACATTAACTCACTCCAGGGCATCGAGTCTAAGTTTATTGAAATGAGGTTCAGACAAATGCTTAGAGACTTAGATGTTACGAAAGAGAGGGTTCTCGGAATAATCTTAGAGGCTAATGACTCTAAAGTTGAGCGAGTAGCTAATGATGTACTAGATTTAATCAACACAGCTATAGAAAGCATAAAGAAGAGGCTAGGGTGAGCATGCCCGGAGTTCTTAAGGGTGTTAAATATGAAGATCCTGTCGTTAGGTATAGAGCCGAGAGAATCATAAGATTAGCTAAGAAAATAGGTAGCGAAGCTAAGTACGCAGATATTAATTTATCAATAGATGTCTTCTACACTCTCTACCTACCCGTACCTATACTTGTCCCGAGAGAGCAAACACCTGTGGGTCAGGAGATGAATTATGCAATTATTAAGAGCTTAATTGATAATCCTGAAGTTAGGAAAGTTAAAGTACATACAATAGCGGATAGCTTTACTGCCACTGTAATATCAGCTTCACTTATTCATTATATTGGTGAGGAACTACAGAATGAAATGAGGTATGCTGGAGGAGGAGAGGGCGGTGGCGAATTAACTGAAGAAGAAATTATTAATAAAATTGTTGATAGGGCTGTCAAGAATGTTAAGGAAGATATAGGTGTAATAAAAAGTATGAGAAGATTAATTTCCGAAGGCACCCAGCCTGGAACTGGTACAGTACTTGATTTAGAGGAAAGTGGAGACGAAGTAATTAGATTAGCCAGGAATACTGATGTTAGAAAGCTAATGAACATAATTTCCCTCATACCAGACTTAACACGTAAGTTTAAGAGAAAAGTGAGTAAGTCAAGCAAGGGAGAATTCGTAGGCTATGAAGTGGGCTCTGACGTAGAGCGTGTAGTCCCTACCGAGCTTCTTCTACCGAAAATCTACTTTAGAGTTAAGTTAGTAGAGGGTAAGATACTCCTTTATGATAAGGTACTGCCTAAGTCGTTCGGCCCGTTCTACGTACTTGTTGATAAGTCAGGTAGCATGGAAGGAGAGAAAATGAAGTGGGCTAAAGCAACAGCAATAGCAATGTTTCTTAGGGCTAGAAGAGAAAGAAGAGACTTCTACTTGAGATTCTTTGACGGGCTTCCACATCCTTTAGTTAAGGTACCTAAGAGGATGAAGCCCGACATGATTATTACCCTAATTAAGTACTTGGCTAGAGTACGTGGTGGCGGCGGTACCGACATAACTAGAGCCATAGTAACGGCATGCGATGACTTATCTGAAGGTGTGGTTAAGGGGCCTACGGACATAATAATCATTACTGATGGTGAGGATAGAGTATCTGATAGAGTTATTGCTAAGAAACTTAAGTCAGTTGAAGCTAGATTGATAACAGTCATGATAATAGGTGAGAACAGTGACCTCAGAAGGCTCAGCTACAAGTACTTTAGAGCTATTAAGTTGAGCCAAAATGAAATTCTTCAAGTTGTTGAGGCATAACGTAAAATACAATCTTACCATCTAAGTAGTCCCTAATTATTGCCTTAGCTGCTTCATGAAGTATTGGTTCACCATCTTTTCTATACACCCAGCCCCTCTTCCTAGCTAGCATTGCTATTATATCACCAGGATTTCTGGACTTAATATCGTAAGCTTGTAGGAAAGCGTACGGATTATACTTAAGTATTTTCTTAATTAACTCTAGTGCAACTGCAACAGGATTTTCTAATTTATCAATAGGTCTTGACCTGATAACGGACTCTATGTCCCTGCTATCTGGTGGAACCAGCCCAGGTGTATCAATCATATATATGTTGCTCTCTATCTTAAATAGTTGTGACTTCTTAGTATATCCGGGCGTTCCAGGGTATGGGGATGTGCCCGCTGAGCGCCTGCCCTTAAGTGTATTTATTAGAGTTGACTTACCTACTTTTGGAATTCCGAAGACACCTGCAGTAATTGGTAACTTACCCTTAATAACTTCCTTTATTGTTCTCCTAAGTACACGTGTGCCTAAGCGCTTCCTAGCGGAAATATAGACCGTCCTAACACCTTCACGAGCCTCAAAATACCTCCTCCATGCTTCACTAACCCTAATTGGTACTAAGTCAGCCTTATTTAATACTATGACTATAGGTACACCTTTCCTACTAGCTAATGCCTCTAGTCTTCTACTCCTCGTAGATAGCGGGTCCCTAATATCAACTACCTCAAGTGCTACATCACACATATCAAGTAGTTCCTGTATTAAGCGCCAGCTAGCTAATCTCAATTACCCTCACTTCCCATAACACAACAATACCAGACTTTATAATACTAGCAGACACTAAATTATGATGTGATGTGAGCGCTCTTCGCTGATACGTGATGACAAGTCCCATTACTGAAGTCCTGAAGAAAGCATTTACAGCTACTACTCTTAGATCCTAAGGATTCAGAAAGAACTATCTACAGATATCCACAAAAATACCTCGTTTACCTACGTCAATGCTACATCTACAAGAATAATAATTAAAAGAGTAAAGTATGTGGCGCCGGGGGCGGGATTTGAACCCGCGCGGGGATTCCCCCACCGGCTTTCTGCGCCGGTAGGGTTTTACGCTTAGCAGGCCGGCGCCCTACCAGGCTAGGCGACCCCGGCTCCTCTCATAGATTTTTATGTTAGGTTATAAGTGTTAATCCCTATCTCTTTATAGTACTTTATGAATCTCTATGGTTAGGTCATCATCGAGTAATACCGTCTTTATAGCTTTCTCAGGACAGAGTACCTCACATGATCTGCAGTAAATACATCTCTCCTCACGTATCTTGATTTCGCCTTCTTCTAGTATGAACGTTTCAGTAGGACAATAGCGTATACAAAGACCGCATTTAGTACAGAGCTCCTTACTTAAGTAAATTTTTATACGCAACTTCAAGTTGCACCTTGCTGCAGTCCGCTTATGGCCTCTTTAAGCCTTGCCTTTACTAGTGCTGCTAGCTTGCTTTGATCAACTAGCCTAATGCCCTCTGAGACAATAACATAGGGTATCCACAACGGATTAGTTGGGACACCACGCATTTTCTTTACCATTAATTGCTTAAGCGGTATGCCCATTTCCTGTAGATTAGGTTCAATCCTAGTCTCGATTAAGCCATCCACAAGGTACTCAAGATGTGCCCTGAGCTCTACGAGCATGTCGGTCGTGGTATGTAGTGTGAAGAATGTGACTACGCCCCTACCTTTAGAAATTACTGCTCTAATGGATTTAACGAATTCAAGGACTTGAGTAACATCAAGCTTGAACATTAATTCATTCAACGAGTCAATAATTACACAGCCCCTTTTTTCAATTTTATGCTCTTCAAGTAGCTCATTAATGGTATAAAGCGCTCTGCTAGGTTCCTCTGGCTTAACCTCCTTAACGACACCTTTTATTGATTTCTTTAAAGACCCTAACCTAAATGAGAAGCCGTCCACAATCTTCAGAAGTCCTTGATCAATAAACTTGACTGGATCCCACTTAAAACTTCTAAAGAGCTCAAGCAGCGCTTCGGGAGAATCATCAAATGTTACATAAATCACCTCCTCATTACGTGAGAGGAAACTGTGAGCTATGTGAGTTAGAATAACTGACTTCCCCGTGCCTGCTGGCCCTGAAATTATGATTGTTGACGAACGCATTATACCCTCGGGCAAGGCCATATCAAGTGGGGGTATGCCTAAACTTACCCTTATGATGAATCACCTAGGATAAATTAGAATTATCTAATATAAATTGTCAATACCCATCACACAGCAAATTAAGAAAAACTGTTTTATTGTTTAGTTAGTTGTTGATATTGTGAGTAATAATGAGGATTATTCCTGTTAAGGTACCTGAAGGCGCTAATCCGTTGGATTATCTAACCGATAAAATAAGAAGTGAAGGTTTAGTTGGAGGCTTCATACTCGGCATAGGGGCATTTAAGAAAGCTAAAATAGGAATATATAAAGACGGCACCTACGACGTACTAGAAGTAAGTGGAAAAGACGACTATATGCTTGAAGTAACTTCACTCTTAGGTAACTATATGAAGGTAGGTAATAACATAAGTATTCATCTACACGTTAACTTAACAAGATCTCATAATGAAGCATATGGTGGTCACCTAGTAGAAGCTGAGGTCGGTGCACTACTGGAGGTTGCATTAATAGAAGTTGGTGATCTCAGTAAGGTATTCACCCATAGAGTGAAATAATCATGAAATATTACCAGGTATGCATAGTCGGTGCTGGATTAGCTGGCCTAACTGCTGCTTACTACTTACTTAAGGAAGGTATTCGCAAAATAGTAATTGTTGAAGCTAGTAACCGTGCTGGAGGGCTATTGAAGAGTGAGAAGGTAGGTAATTACATATTCGATGCTGGTGGTTCACATATAATATTTTCAAGAAGTATCAGAGTACTCAATGAAATAATTAATATACTTAGTGAGGACCTTATTGCCCATAGAAGAAATACTAAGGTACACTACAAAGGCCTCTTCGTAAAGTATCCATTTGAAAATGGTTTAGGGCAACTCCCAGCAACTGAAAGGTATGAGTGCCTCAAGAATTTAGTTGATACATACATAAAAAGAATCAAAGGCGAGTTGCAAGAGCCAGAAAACTTTCTTGAATGGATTCTGTATGTATTTGGGAAATCAATAGCTGAGAAGTATCTTATACCATATAATGAGAAGTTATGGAAAGTAGATTTGCGGGAAATAACTCTTGAATGGGTTGGTGGTAGGGTACCTAATCCACCAATTGATGATGTAATTAAAGCTGCTGTTGGTATTGAAGTAGAGGGTTATCAACACCAACTCTTTTTTTATTACCCGGTAAGCGGTATTGAGTCACTAGCTAAATCATTAGTCAGTACTATAATTAAATTAGGTGCTGAGGTGAAGTACTTCTCTCCAGCACTCACTACTAGAATTCATGAGAAGAGAGGTAATACATTAAAAATTATTGAGCTTCCCGAGGATGAGATCGTATGTTCGTGTGTAGTATATACAGCTCCATTAAACAACACTAAGTTTTTTAAATACGTAGCTAGCCCTGAGGTAGCTCAGGCAGTAGGCAGGCTTAGAAGTATCCCCGTCTCAGTTATAGGATTAGGGCTAAGAAGACCTGTCCCGCCAATCCATTGGATTTACTTTCCCGATAAAGACCTGATATTCCACCGTGCTGCAGTCCTCAGTAATTACTCGCCACTAACCGCACCCGCTGGATCATCAACTTTAATTGCTGAGGTATCCTTTCATAATGTGGAATCTATGCGGTCTGTCAATAATAATGATCTAATTAGGAGAGTTATTGATGGGTTTGAAAGCATAGGCTTGGTGAAATCTGCTGCAGATGTTGAAGTTGCGCATGTTTGGAAGTGGGACCATGCGTACGTACTTTATGATAGACTGAGGAAGGCTTTACTGCCTAGGGTAAAGGCTGAGTTAATGAAAGCAGGTATTTTCTTGCATGGCAGATTCGGCAGCTGGGAGTACCTTAATATGGATGCCGTTTTCATGAAGTCTAAGGAATTAGCTATACAGATTAAAAAGTATCTGCTGGCGCAGCTTCATAGCAGATAATCACCTATAGTTCTGTTATTAAAAGTATATAGGTTTTATTACGGGTATTTTGTTGGTGCAATATTGAAGGTTGAATTTTACTTATTAGATGCCAGCTATGAAGTGGCATCGAAGAATCCTATTATCCTCTTATGGTCTGTTAACTCTAGGGGGGAGCCTATACTAATAAAGGACTATTCTTTCAGGCCTTACTTCTACGTAATGCCTGATGAAGCTGATATTAATGATTTAATAAGTAAAATAAAGCGTTTGAGTAAAGCAGCTTCACCTATTATTAATGTAGAAGTTGTTGATAGAAAGTATTTTGGTAAGCCTGTTAAGGTAATTAAGGTTACGACTGTTATACCAGAATATGTAAGAACGTATAGAGAGGAGGTTAAGCATTTGAGGGGAGTTAAGGAAGTCCTTGAGGCCGACATTAGATTCGCAATGCGTTACCTTATTGATAAGGATTTAAGTCCTTGTACCTGGTATGAAGTCGAAGCTGAGGAAGAATACCCGAATCCTAAATACAGAGTTACTAAAATCTACAGAGTAGCTGGTGGCTTCAGACGTTTAGATAGGGCACTTCCACCAAAACTCAAGGTACTAGCTTTTGACATAGAAGTGTATAATCCAAAAGGTGCACCAAGACCTGAAAAAGATCCCGTAATCATTGTGTCTACAATGAATTCCGAAGGAGAAATTAAGCAATTTATTGCTGAGGACTCCCTCAATAAACCTGACAAGCGTATGCTTGAGGAATTCATTAATTACGTTATCGAGTACGACCCAGATATAATAGTAGGATATAACTCCAATGGTTTCGACTGGCCCTACCTACTACAGAGAAGTAATTACTTAGGAATAAAGCTAGATGTCAGCAGGGTTAAAGGGGGTATACCGAGGACATCCGTATATGGCCACATATCTGTGCCAGGAAGGCTAAATGTTGATTTATATAACTTCGCTGAAGAAATACCTGAAGTTAAGATTAAGTCATTAGATGAAGTGGCCGACTACTTAGGAGTTATGAAGAAAAACGAAAGAACTAATATTCCTTGGTATGAAATATATCTCTACTGGGACGATAAGAAGAGAAGGGATAAGTTACTGAAGTACGCTAAAGATGATGTTGTATCAACCATGGGTTTAGCGGAAAAATTCCTGCCATTTGCCATTCAATTATCTAGCTTAACAGGCCTGCCGCTTGATCAGGTGGGTGCTGCTTCAGTAGGTTTCAGACTTGAGTGGTACTTAATGAGAGAGGCCTTTAAATATGGCGAATTAGTGCCTAACAGAGTTGAAAGGCCCTACGAGCCCTACAGAGGGGCTATAGTCCTTGAACCTATTAAAGGTGTGCACGAAAATATTGCAGTACTCGACTTCTCTTCAATGTACCCGAACTTAATGATTAAATACAATGTAGGTCCTGATACGTACATTGAAAGTAAGTGCAGTGAGAAAGAATGCCACATTATACCTGGCTTAGGTTATAAATTTAGGAGACACCCACCTGGTTTCTATAAGAGTGTTTTAGAGATGTTGCTGAGACTCAGGAAGAAGATTAGAGAAGAAATGAAAAAGATTCCTAAGGACTCACCGGAATACAGGCTACTAGATGAAAGGCAGAAAGCACTGAAGATACTAGCCAATGCCTCCTATGGGTATATGGGTTGGGTTGGTGCTAGGTGGTACTTTAGAGAAGGTGCTGAAGCTGTTACAGCATTAGGCAGGGAGACCATAAAGAAGGCGATAGGAATAGCTAAGTCGCTCGGGCTTAAGGTTATTTATGGCGATACAGACTCACTCTTTGTTAGTTACGATGAAAAGAAGATTAATGAATTCATTAAGAAGGTTATGGATGAGCTAGGACTTGAGATTAAGGTAGATAAGATTTACGTTAGGGTGTTCTTTACTGAAGCTAAGAAGAGATATGTTGGACTTACTATAGATGGATCAATAGATATAGTTGGATTTGAAGCAGTTAGGGGGGACTGGACCGAGTTAGCCAAGGAGGTGCAGGAGAATGTTGCTAAGATAGTTCTCAAGGAGGGCAAGGTTGAAAAAGCGATAGATTATGTAAGAAAGATAATTGGGGAACTAAGGAAGGGTGCAATATCTATAGAGAAGCTAATAATATGGAAAACAATAACTAGGAGATTAAGTGAGTACGAGGTAGATGCTCCTCACGTTATGGCAGCTAAAAGACTTATTGAGGCAGGAGGTAGGGTTGAGGTTGGTGACAAAATAGGCTATGTAATCATCAAGGGTCAGGGCAAGATCTCAGCACGCGCCTACCCCTACATGATGGTTAGACCAAAGGATATCGATGTTGAGTACTACGTTAAGCACCAGATAATTCCAGCAGCTCTTAGAATACTCAGTTACTTTGGTGTAACTGAAAAGCAGTTAGAGGGAATTGGAAAAGCATCTAAAACATTACTTGACTTCTTTGGAGGTAAAAAGTAGGTTTTTATGTTAGTGCAGTACGTCGTCCATCGTTAGCATTGTGAGATCTGCAGGTCTCTTAGATATTACACCGACTCTAGCTCCAATAATCAACTTTACTCCCTTAACAGAAGCCGCATCAACTACTCTTTGCGTTATTATGCCATCCATAATTATAGCATAAATGCCGTTCTTCTCAGTTGATAGCAAATAATCTACTAAGTCTCTGACAGGAACTTTATCTAGTAGTTCCCACTTACTATTGTATATAAGTGCTTCTAGCGTACCCCTCATATTCCTTATGCTCTCTACGATGTTAGCAGGCACTTGAATTGTTTCAGCTACAGTAACCTCAGTAATAGGCTTAGTCTCTTTTTTGACTTCAGCATAAATTCTGCGTTCTTCTACCTTGACTTCAGGTACCTCCTTAGCTAGCTGCTGCAAGTATGTTTTTGTTGGAATAGCATTCTTTAGTGCCTTAGCTATTTCCCTTCCTGTTAATTCCTCGACCTCCCTGCCTGGCGGTGCCCTAGTTATATAATCTACTTTAGCTACTCTAAGTAACTCCTTAAGTATTAAGTCACCAGCATGGTCACCATCTAAGAATACTATTGTTCTTTTCCGCTTAGAGAGATTAATTATAGTTTCCGGTATCCTGCCTCTAGCACCTTCTAATGCAACTACATTTCTATATCCGTACCTAAGCATGTTAATGACGTCGGCTCTCCCTTCAACAATTACTACCGTGTCAGAAGTATCGACTTCCGGACCTGCAGGTAGCCTGTCAGGTCCATAGTATACCAGTTCTCCTGCTTTTATGGAAGTCTCGATCTCATTAATTATCTCCCTGACATCTATTGTCTTCTCTCTAAACCACTTCTTCAGAATATCCTTAGCTCTCTCCGTTATCTTTTTAATTTTTTCATACCTAACGTCAATTATATCAATAACCTTAATTTTAGCGCTGTATGGACCCACCTTATCCACAAACTCTATCATAGCAGCTACAAGCGCTGTCTCTGCTTTATCTAGGTTTGACGGTACTAGTACTTCAGCTATAGTTCTAGTTCCCTGCTGCTTAATGTCAACAACAATCCTCCCTATTCTTCCCTTATCCTGAAGCTCCCTTAAGTCAAAGTCAGGGCTGAATAATCCTTCTGTTTGACCGAATATAGCCCCAACTATATCTGACTTATCTACTATTCCATCGATTTCTGCTTTAGCTCTTATGAGATACTTCATGAGTATCACCTCACGTGTTATTTGATGTAAGCATTCACTTACCAGGTAGGTAAAGGAGCAAATAAGTTATTAGTAAGATCAAATAAATATGCTGAATTATTAACGTTCTTGATATTTCAAGTAAGATTTTTACCTTCATATTATATACTTAGATATTACGGTGAGAAGAATTGACGTGGAGAAGAATATATCAGTCAAATAGGTTAGTGGAAAAATACGGTGTGCTGGGTAAAGTAGCAGCACGCTATCTATTAGCTGGTTATTCTATAAGGATTCAGAGTAACTTCATATTAGCTTCTAAGGAGGGCAGTAACTTAATCATAGGTGTTGCGATTAATGATAAGAATGCAGAGAAATTAATAACTGAAATTACTGAAGCTTCAAAGAAATTAAGTAGGATACCTGTAATCGTGCTGTATGGCAGGAATAAGTGGAGAAATGAAACTATTAAAGCTATTAAGGACCACGGCATTACATATAAGTTAGTGAGGGAGTAAATTCCTTGCCTAATTCATTAAATGAGGAACTAGATAGACAACACATTGTCCGCAGATGCCGTGAGTTATGTGCTGAAAGCGGTTATTCGGGTACAGCTTTTTTAGATTGTGTTAAGGAATGCGTTGACTCATATTTAAGAAAAAGTAGGGGTTTATACTAAGTAGTAATTATTTAAGCTAAATATCTAAAAGTAAGTGCGATTACGAAAGCGATTATTGATAGTGCTAAGCTATATCTTAGCAGATGCCTTAGTGCCTGCTCTATTCTTAATCTACCAACTGATGCAACAATAGCTGATGCCATGAACAGTATGAAGAAGTATTTAGCAAATACCACCACCCAGCCAGCAGGATCTGCAAGTGTGAAGGGGTATGGCCCCTTAAGTACTAGGAATGTATAAAGGAGAGTTAAGAATGATATTTCTGCATCATGCAGTAACATAACCATACCAAGTAATGGACCGCTTAATTCAGCTGCAAACCCTCCTGCTATTTCTGTTTCAGCTTCAGGAATATCGTAGGGTTTTAACATACCCTTCGCTAGCAATATTATGAAAAGTGAGATACCTACAAATATGGTTACTATAGCATCATACAGCGATGGCGGACTAACAGCTAATGTAACTCCTATTGATAGCGGAAGTATATTATAATAGACTAAAGCACTAGCTACCAGTGAGAGCGCTAGTGCAGGCTCCGCAATAGCTATCATTGCCATGTACCTCGATGATCCCATAGCACTAAATGGATTTGATGACATTAGCCCTATTAGGATGAACGCGAAGGTAGCATAAAGTAGTACGTAAATCAATACAAAGACATCGTAAGGTGAGACTAACTGTACCGGAGCTATCGGTAAGAGCAGTGTTGATGCTGAAATAGCACAAATGCCAAGCGTAGCTACGAATAGTGCTACCGCCCATAAAATTCCTCTATTTACGACTAGCTCTTTAACAAAAAACAATTTTAATGCATCTGCAAATGGCTGCGCTAAACCTATAGGACCCACGTAAGTAGGACCCATTCTATTCTGCATCCTAGCTATTATCTTACGCTTAAACCACTGACTAACTAGTGCGAGTAGACATAGAAATAGGAAGCCAGGGAACACAAACACCTCAAATATTATTAGCAACGGATTGGACATCATGTTTACACCCCCTTCATTATTACAGATGCGGCAACAGCTACCATAACAAGTACCATCATGAAGGGTATCATAAGACTAAACCAATCATCTATAAAACCTGTGTGTATACTTTCTCTCAACACCTTAAGGCACTTTTTAAGTACCTCTGTAGCCCCCCAGTACATTGGTGAACCACCAGGAGATAATGACTTACTGAAGTCTTTCTCGTCCTCACCACATAAGTAAGCACTCGTTACCCTAACCTTTCTAGATACAACGAGGTACATCGCAATAACAAGTATGCATGCGAGTATTAGAAGGCCTGACGATATGACCAACATGAGAGTGAATGGGTCTAATGTCACCTGCATTCCTTCACCCACCTCCCACCAGTGAGGTTAAATATGATGCAAGTGCATTATGAGCTGAATTAATGTAGCTTAAATAGTTAGTGACTGAGTATGCTGCAGACATGAATACACTATCATAAATTATAGGTGATAGTATTCCTAAAAGTACGAGAATTAAAGCCATAGTAATTAAAGTAGCAGTAGATAATGGACTCTCACGCTCTACTCTAAATTCCCTTATCGGATGCCTAAACCATGCGACATATAGTATCTTAGTGTAAGCCAGTAGTGCCAGAGCTGATGATATCAGGAGTACTGCAACCATGTATACATGGGGTGAGGTAATGAATGCTTGGTAAAGAACTAATTTACTGAAGAAGCCTCCGAATGGAGGTATACCAACTAGTGAAAATACTGCAACCACCATAGCAAATATTGTAAGCGGTGCTCTCCTAGCAACTCCAGCTATATCATCAATGCTCCTAGAACCCACCATCTTTATTACAACACCTGCTGTAAGGAAGAGCAGTGCCTTACCTACTGCGTGTGTTACTATGTGATACATGCTCCCAGCAAGTCCTGTATTAGTTCCCAGACTTGCAGCTGATACTATAAGCCCTAGGTGCAGTATTGTACTGTATGCTATTAGCCTTTTAATATCTTTTTGAACAAGCATTAATGCTGAAGCAATTAATGCTGAAGCGCCACCTAGAACCACTAGAATAGCTGCCGCTGAAGAAACAGCTGATGATATGGACTTCATCGAGTCCCATCCAAGTATAGTGTAGAAAAATCTTATGATGGCGTAAGCACCTACATTAACCACTAAGCCCGAAAGAATTGCTGAGACGGGTGTTGGAGCTGCTGGATGCGCGTCCGGCAGCCAGAAGTGATTCGGGAAAACTGCTGCTTTAAATGTGAAAGCCCAGAGTGAGAGGGCTAGTGCTATACTTGCTGCGAGACTAATATTTGCTGGTGGTGGTGTCAAAAATCCACCAGTAAATAATGGATATGATGTTAGCGACCTGACTCTTGCTGCTAATTCAGCCATGTTAAGCGTGCCGAATGCGCCGTAAATAAACATTAGCGCTATGAAGTATATTGTTGTTGAAACAGCACCTATTATCGCGTACTTAATGCTGGCTTCTACAGCTTCCTTAGACGATCTATAGAACGCAACTAAGGCGTAAGCTGACACAGACATTACTTCAAGCATAACGAATAAGTTGAATGCATCACCAGTGTATATGCATCCTACCATACCTGCTTCAAGACCCAAGTAAAGAGTATAGAACCACTCAAAGCCTTTAGTACCCTTAAGGTACCAGATGCTGTAGAGCCCTACGAGAAACATAATTGTTGAGGTTACTACTGCAAGAACGGCTGAAAGCTCATCAACCTCATAAACAATACCTATTGGTGGCGGCCAGCCGCCAAAGGTATATACAATAGGCTCTCCAATGGACTTTACGAGAAAGTAATTATACCAAGTTAATACCATAGCTATGAATGCTGCTGTAATCATCAGAGAGTCAAATATAGCCTTCTTTTTAGTTAATAGTGTAAGTAGTGGAATGAAGAACGCAACGGCCACGAGGAACGGTGTTATGAATCCTATTGATGCGTACATGACCTCACCCCCTACTCGAACACCTTCTTAATGAAGTGCTCAAACATCTTTGATATATGCTCGAAGGTTGTCTTGGGGTCCGGTGCTCTAACATCGATCCAGTGCACGTAATATATTTGCTTCTTAGTATTTAGGTCTACTACAACAGTACCTGGTGTATTTGTTATTGAGTTTGCTATTGAGGTTATTGCGTAATCTGTCTTAACACTAAATGGTACCCTCACTATGCCTGGCTTAATAGGCATTTTAGGATTAACTATCCTCTTAGCAACATCAAAGTGCGCCTTAGGTTCAGCTATTATTAAGTAGTATAGTCCGTAAACAATAAGCCAGAAGAGCCTTACCGGATTTAAGGCCTTCAGCGGTGACATCACTAGCAACTCTGCTGTGATAACACCAGCTACAATAGATACTACAATACCTGTTATAATGTCGTACGATCTCACGCTCCCTGTGAAGACTATGTAAGTAAGGAATGCAACTATAGCTGGTGTTATAGCCTTTACTAATCTCTTAACCACAGCTTCTCACCCCCTCAGCTCCCTCACCCTTCTCATATCAACAGTTCCGTAGAGCCTGAATACCTGGAGTGTGATGAAGATAATTAATAGGTTGACAGCCATACCTATGACTATGGCTGTTAAGACCAGTGCCTGTGGCAGTGGGTCTACTGCAGAACTTGCAAAAATTCTTAATTCCTCAAGTGTGGGAGGTCTAGTTAAGTCACCTGTAAATACTGGTGGTACTGACGGCGGCTTCCTAAAACCTATGAGTATTGCTATTACATTTGCTGTATCTGTGAATATTGTCAGTGCTATTATCTTCTTGATTAAATTAGGCTTAGCTACTATACCGTAGAGCGACACAGCTATAGTTCCGATAATTGCTATTAATATGAAGTTACCTAAGAATAGATCTATTGAACTAGTACCCATGCTTTTCACCCTCCAGTACCTTCTTCACTGTCTTTTCATCCACTGAGAGCAGCAGGAAAACTATGGCAAACCCGAATGTTACAGCCAGGAATTCGAAGATATTGTACCATATGAGTGACCCTGAAACCAGTGAGTCGCCGATATATGCGGGGAAGCTAAAGCTCGAGTCAGCCTTCATTTGGTTCTGCATCACGTAAGCAGTACAGCCTGTTGTTGCCCAAGCTACTAGTGGAATTAACGCAACTAGCGCTATACCCAGTAGCCCCATAGACCTAAGAGACAGCGCCACCTCCTTAGTAATGCCCTTCCTTATTAAGAAGAACCTAGAGAAGACGACTATAACTATTATTGGTGCAACAGCCATTGCTGCCCCTGCCTGGAATCCTCCTCCAGGTGTGAGGTGGCCGTGCAGTGCTATTGAAGCTGCTATAACTATGTTCAGCGGGATTAGGATTTTTGTGACAGTCTTCACTATTCTAGATAATCCTATCTCAGCTCCTTTCCTAATTAATTCTATCCCTCTATGAAGTGCTACACACCCTATTATCGCCATATAAAATACCACGGTCTCAAATAGTGTATCTAGGCCTCTATAGTCCCATACAATGGATGTTACCGCCTCAGGTGACATAGCTGTTAATGTCTCATTACGAGCGTTGAATACGTTAAGAAGGTAGAACTCAGCTAGTGATCTAACGCCACCAAATAAGGGCCCTAGTGCACCTCCTAGAGTAACTGCTATGGAGGACACCACAGCTATGATGACTATTGAAGCAGCTATCAAAATCTTCCTCACGGCTCTTCTACCTCCTTTGTCTTCCTTATTAGGAAGAGTATTGCGGCTGGATATATACCGACTGATATGGGTACATATACAAGGACGATATCGGGAGCCCTGAGCAGGTAGAAAATGAATGCAAATGCACTGCTTTGGACAGCTGAATATATTAAGGCTCTGACTAAATTGCGCTCTGATATAGCTAAGTAGGCAAAGAACAAGGCGATACCAGCGAAAACCGCTAATAAGACCATTGTTAAATCCACCTTTATTCACCACCTCCATCTTCCTCGAGGTGATCAACTACTACTGGTTCTGGCTTCACTAACTTACTTCTGTGAGCTGCCCTGGCTAAGGCATGTGAGCCAGCTGGTGCTAGGAGTAGTATTAGAAATGCTGTAACTAATGCTGCTCCACCCATAAAGAACCTATAGGGTCCGACGAACTCAGCACCAAACGCTATTAGGGCTACACCAAGTAATGGATAAAATGCTCCTCCTATAGTACCTATTGTTGCTGCATGTAACCTTACGAAGAAATTCGGAAATCTATTAAGTCCTATAGCTGCTATTAGGTCTGCTACAGCACCTATTAATAGCAGAACCCACCCCAAATAGATTAAGATGGTGTTAATCACCCATTTCACCTCTTTCGAGATATTTAGCTACATATACATCAAGCGCATAAGCCCATAAAGCAAAAAGCATAGCTACGACCATCATTATAGGCTGCTTGAATATTAAGCCTAAGACAGCCACAAATACGGTAACATCAAAGAAGAATGCATCAATAGCTAATACGGTGTCGGTTATTGTCGGCCCTCTAATAGCTCTTACTAAGTAGAGTATGTATGCTGTTATAAATATAGGCAGGATCGCTATGAGCATCGTAATTACCGTTGACTCTCCCGGCTCTAGGGTCATCCCACTCCCCCTAAAATAATTGAGGTAGTAAATTAAGTTTAACCAACTACCTCACCTTTAGCTACTCTGCTCTTGCTGACTAGTTCGAGATAGTGTTTTAAGGCTTAATTGCTCTGAATTCTCGAGTTCAGCTCCAGCTAGCTCATACTCTGTTGTTACTACATAAGCTTTTACAGGACATACAAAGACGCACTGATAGCAAAATAGACACTTACCATAGTCAATAACAGGGAAAATTCCTCTCTTGTTATGTGGTAGCTGTTTAGGCAGCTTTTCCATTTTAATTGCGTTTGAGGGGCAGTCTATGAAGCATAGCGAGCATCCAATACATTTTCTCAAGTCAGGATACTGTCTACCTCTGAGCCTATCTGTAGGGAGAGGCCTGATTTTAGGGTACTCTATAGTTACTGGCTTTTTGAATACGTTTGAAACTATTTCCTTAAGTAGCTTGAGCATACCATCACCTCTGGAGTAAGGCAAGCTCCTTTAATCTTATGAATTTTTTGACTCCTCTTCTCTCATCAATAACTAGAACTCTTTCAGTACACGAAATACATGGATCGAAGGAAGTTAGTATGACTGGAACATCTGCGAGCTTAGCACCTCTATATGCAAATACGCCATTTACGATGTTATTGAATGAGGGTGTTCTGACCTTCACTCTGTATGGGTTCTGCCCGCCCTTACTAATTATATGATAGAACAGCTCACCCCTAGGTGCCTCAGCCCTAGAAAATACCTCACCTGGTGGTGCAGCTCTCTTAATAGTTTTAGGTATTGCAGGTCCACTAGGTAAATGCTCTAGTGCATACCTGACTATATTGACAGACTCAAGAGCCTCATCCCACCTAACTAACATTCTTGCCCATGAATCACCCTCATCCCTTGTGATTACATTAAATGGTATTTCACCGTAAGCTGCATATGGATCATCTGCTCTAACATCGGACTTAACACCCGACCCCCTGAGGGTTGGACCAACTAAAGAGTGCTCTATTGCTTCATGATACTTTATTATTCCGGCATCAACTAATCTCTTTCGTATAGTGAAGTCTTCTTCGAAAACCTTCCTATAGTACTTAATTCTCTCCTCAATTCCCACTAGTTTGCGTAGTACAGTACCTCTTATTTTGTCGTCAATATCTCTCTTAACACCACCAAAAATATGTATATCAGCATGAACCCTATTGCCAGCAATTAACTCTTTTAAGCCCATAACTACCTCTCTATCCCTCATTATTAACATAAATAAGCTGTCAAATCCTATTACCTCAGCCATAATGGCGCATATAATCATGTGTGAGTGTATCCTTTCAAGCTCCATCATTATTGTTCTAATATAGTTAGCTCTAGGTGGCGGTTCAATATCCATTAGCTTTTCCACACCCTGAACATAAGCTTGCTGATGTACAGTATTGCATATTCCGCAAATCCTGCTAAATAAGTATATATTTCTTACCCAGGTACGACTCTCACTAAGTTTCTCAACACCTCGGTGATTATACCCTGTAACTACGTCAACACCAACTACTTCTTCTCCATCTAACCTAACCCTAAGCATTATTGGCTCATGAAGAGCTGGGTGTTGGGGGCCTACAGGAATTTCAACTATTGACATCAGCATCACCCCTTAAAGTCTTTTCTCAGCGGGTAAACTCCCTCTTTAGCTACTTCCTCAGGTGCTAGGAAAGATCTCCTAAGGCTTGGATTCCCTTCAAAGTAAATACCCATTAGATCATATGCCTCCTGCTCGCCATTACAAGCACCCGGTATGATATCTGATATTGTTTGTATGTGGGGATTATCTCTGGGTAAGTTAATTCTAAGTACTATCATGGCTTTCTCCTCTAGAGACCAGAAGCAGTAGTTTAATTGTATGATGCCCTCCTGAATCAAATCAACAGTTGAGATTGTTGAAATGTATGTCTCTTTGCCTAGTTCCTTAATTTTAGCTGCTACCTCCCTTATTTTATCTGCATCAATAACAACTATGTATCTCCTGCCTTGATCCACTTGCTCCTTAAATTCCTTAGCAATGCTCTTAAGGTAGTTAAGCAACTCACCCACTTTTACCCACCTTCAGGAGCAGCTTAACAATTCCATCAAGTATTGCTTCAGGTTTAGGCGGACACCCTGGAATATACATGTCGACGGGTACCACTTTATCTGCCCCTGAAACCGTCGAGTAAGACCCTGCAAATACTCCCCCACTTATCGCGCACGCACCAACAGCAATAACATACTTCGGGCTGGGCATCTGTTCATAAAGTCTCTTAAGCCTGGAGGCAGCTTTCTTAGTTACCGCACCAGTAACTACCATGATATCGGCATGCCTGGGGTTAGGAGCTAGCTTAACACCCATTCGCTCAGGGTCAAAAAATGGCGTTAAGGCGGCAAGCACCTCTATGTCGCAGCCATTACATGCACCAGTATTAAAGTGAATTAACCAGGGAGAGTACCTTATTAGCTTCTCGCTCACCACTTATTCCCAATATCCATATACGGAAGCATAAAAAGACTTGCTTACTGAAAACTATTTAAACATATAGGTTACACATTATACTTACTTATTCAAATGCACACTTGATTATTAACTTAGTGATTTTGTGTTAGTTCCATAAAGAACCTAATAAATGCCTTAAATAGAAGTCTAAACGCCCTAGCTACTGGCTTCGTTAATCCTACTCCAAATTCTATGGAGTAAGGTACGACACCCAGAGTTAGTGCTTCTTCAATACCTGCAGCTCTTAATACTATTTTGATATCTAATGTATGTGTTGTCACAAACTGAACCCCCTGAATAATTGATGAAGACATGCCACTGCTCTTTTCTTGACTAACAATAAAGGCAATTACATCTCCCGGATCTCCTCCCTCTAACCATACAGCATCAATAAGTACTATTGATCCATTGCTTGCCTTACGAAGTACGTCAGTATAAAGTTCAGGTGCATTTCCTGCATCAATTATGTATATGTCTCTTATTCCCATGTACTTACTAACGTATTTAGCTAGTGACCTAGCTAAATACGATCCAAAACCATCATCACGTCTTAATTCATTACCAATACCTAGGACAGCTATAGGTACTTTGTGTAAGTACTTCACCAGCAGTTCAAATACCTCATCAGAACTTGCCAAATACCTATTCAATCAACTCACCTACGAGTAAGCTGGCTACTTGTCCCAATGCTATTCCTCCATCATTAGGTGGAACTTTTCTCGGTAATAGTACATACATGTCCTCATCACGTAGCTCCTTCTTAATCGTAGACGTTATTACATCATTAACTACTGCACCACCACCCATTAAAATGTAAGGCTCTACCCTCCTTCCTCTAGCAACTTTTCTTACTATGGCGGCCAAGGCTCTTCCTATAGTCACTAGCGATGAGTATGCCAAGTCCTTAATATCCCGCTCTCTACCACTGCCATTCATTAATATATTAATTAACTCCTTAAGGAGAGGTGAAGCGTCTAACTCATACGTACCTTCACCACACATTATCATTCTGTTATGCAGCCTCTCATCGAGCACATATCTGCCATCTTTCGCTTCTGCCTCAAGTCGTATTGCTGGCTCACCTTCGTAAGTTCTGACATGACATATATTCAATAGAACCGCTATAGAGTCTAGCAACCTACCGATACTTGAAATCTTAACTGGTGTGGTTTCTTTTAATTGAGTTATTACTGCATTAAACTCTGTTTCACCTAAGGGCAACGCTTTCATAATACCTAGTCTAGTAAACAGTTCTCTTATATCACTTGAGTCCATGAACTCGCTTAAGAAAGATATGAGCATTCTTGCAGGATATACTACATCTCTATCACTGCCAGTCGACCTAGTGTACCTCATATGCGCTAGTCGCTTGTACTTCGGTGAATAATTTTCTATTAAGAGAACTTCGCATCCCCATATATTTCCGTCGTCACCATAACCAACACCGTCAAGCGCTAATCCAATAAACTTTCCACTCCATAATCTCCTGTCCACAAGCGTAGTTAAAACATGAGCATAATGGTGCTGTACTTCTACTATATCTACTCCATATTTTTCTGCTAATTCTATACCTAGCGCCCTAGACAAGTATTTCGGATGCTTATCAACAATAATAATAGAATTCCTCAATGATATTCCATAAACCCTCACAAAAAAGTTAATGTACTTGAGTAAGTCCTCGGCAACTTCCTTATTACTTAGTTCTCCTATGTACTGAGTCAGCACCACCTTATCATTAAATGCAATGGCACCGGCATTGTGTATGTCTGCACCAAAAGCTATAGCAGGCCTACTAAGCTTTGAGGGTAGCCTAATCCACTTAGGCGCGTACCCCCTACCCCTCCTTAATAAAACAGGTTCTCCTGAAGTAAATCTAACTACACTATCATCTACTCTATTAACTATTTCCCTATTATGCAGCAAAACGTAATCAACAAATTTAAGAAGTACTTTTTTAGCACACTCCTCATTAACGCACATAGGCAAATCCTTAGCATTGCCGCTAGTCATAATGGCCATTCTATCCCTAATATCTGCTACCAGCAAATAATGTAGTGGCGTATATGGCAGGAAAATTCCCTCCATACTTAGTCCAGGTGACACATATTTAGATACCGGCGAGTCCTTTTTCTTAGGAAGCAGCACTATAGGCCTCTCCATAGATGTAAGTATACTAATAGCATTATTGTTAAGTTCAACAATCCTAGCTGCTGAATTAATGTCAAGCACCATAACCGCAAATGGCTTAGTAGGCCTGCTCTTTCTCCTTCTTAATTTAATTACTACGTCATCATCGGTTGCTAGTGCTGCTATGTGATACCCCCCTAGTCCCTTGACAGCAACTATGTAGCCTTCATTAATTAACTTTGCAGCCTCTTTTAAAGGATCCTTTACCTCTACTAGCTTCCACGAACCATCTCTAAGCTCTAATTTTGGCCCGCACTGCGGACAGCTAATTCCCTGTGCATGAAATCTCCTCACATTATTTGGGTCCCTGTACTCACCTGCACAATAATTACATAGTGGAAATGCCTTCATAGCTGTGTTCTCTCTGTCATAGGGTGTTGAGTACATCATAGAGAATCTGGGGCCGCACCAAGCACACGAATTAAAGGGATACCTATACCTCCTGTCATGCGGATTCAGGACCTCCGCTAAGCATTCATCACATAAAGCTATGTCTGGAGGTATCATAGACCTATATATTCTTCCTTTTGCTGAGGGTATTATCTTAAACGTCCTAAAGCCCCGAGGATTAGAGAACTCAATATGAACAGACTCTATTTTTGCTGGTGGAGGCATGTTACTTAGCAGATGACTTATAAACTCTCTAATATTTTCCTCACTGCCCTCAATCCATATTTCAACTTCCGAGCCACCTACATTTCTTACATAACCTTTGAGATTTAGCTTAGTTGCTAATCTATAAATAGCTGGCCTAAAGCCTACACCCTGCACGATCCCCGTAACTATTACTTTAGCTGACTTCACAGCTCCCTGCCTGTCCCTTAGCAGAAACTACTCTAACCTTTTATATTCTGGGGTTCTAGTATTTTGAGGTTAAGGATAGTATGTGGTGAAGCCGCTGTGAACCTTAAGGGGATAGCCAAAGCATACCTAGGGGTTCTCACGATTCTGGGGCTGCTGATGATTCTTGTTCCACTCATTGATGTAATCTACGGAGAGCCAGTAAGTATATGGTTTTTGCTTACTGGTGAAGCACTTGTCTTTATAGGACTCTTGGCCAGCAAGATTAAGGCACCACCACTAGCAACAATAGAGGCACTACTAGTTGCTGCGCTAGGTTGGATCTCGGTATCATTTATTGGTGCTGCTGTACTCAAGCTTCAAACAGGGCTACCATTTATTGATACCCTATTTGAGTCGGTCAGCGGGTTTACTGGAACCGGCTTTACTGTCTTTGTTTTAACAGGTATGAAGCACTCCATAATTTTCTGGAGATGCCTTATGCAGTGGGCTGGTGAGTTGGGCTTCGTTGTTTTTGCTATGGTACTAATACCCTACTTTTACGGTGTAGCCAAAAACTTGTATGGTGTTGAAAGACCTGTTAAAATAGAAGCTTCATTCTACCGTACAGCAGCTCAACTACTAGTAATATATGTCATATTAACATTTATTGGCACAATATCATATGTTGCAGCTGGAATGAATTTTTTCGATGCAATATGTCATATGATGACAACTATAGCTACTGGAGGAATGTCAACTTATGATGACGGGTATTTCCACATATTTCTTAAAGTTCCACTAACTTACATACCAGTATTTATCTTTATGGTATTGGGAGGAATGAATCTTTATGACCTGTATAATTTTACGACAGGCAGATTTAGAGCCCTACTCAGGTCCGAAGAACTTAAGTGCTATATTGCATCTTTATTGGTTATTTCATCATTAGTTTTCTTATCTTATGTATTCGTTGATAAAGTATATAATGTGTGGTACGCATTTATTGCTTCATTCTTTAATAATGTCTCAGGCATGACTACAACAGGTTTCAGCATAGGGTCTCTAGCTAAATTATCAGATACAACAAAGACTATAATAACAGTGGGAATGATTATAGGTGGCATGTCATTCTCAACAGCTGGAGGAATAAAATCATTTAGACTACTCTTAGTGCTTAAGAAATTTAAGAATATGGTTGAATCCCTCATTGCGCCACCAGCTATTGTTAGGCCAATAGCTGTTGGTGGACGAGTCGTTAGTGAAAGCGATATTTCTCATGCAATGCTCTTTATAATACTACATGTAGCGGCCGTAGTAACAGGAGCTATTTTAATCTCCTCGCAAGGGTACACAATAACAGATTCACTATTTGAGGCTGCCTCAGCAGCTAGCTGTGTTGGACTAAGTGTAGGTATTGTTGCACCCACAGCCCCCATGGGGGTTAAGCTCACTATAATTACTTTAATGATTCTTGGAAGACTTGAGTACCTTCATCTAATTTTTCTAGCCTCATTGGTATTCGGTAAGAAAATTTTAATCCTATCAAGGTCTCAGGCTATGACGTAATACAACCTAAATAACTAAGGAATTTAATTAGGGTAAAGTATTAATGCTTCCGGTTAAAGCATTAGAATGACATGGGTGTTTTAGGGCATGAAGATACTTATAGTTGGTGGTGGTAGCGTAACCGAAGAGTTACTTAGGGTAATTGACTTAAAACGCAATCAAGTTGTTATTGTAGAGAAGAACACTTCAAGATGTACTGATATAAGCAGTAAATACGATGTTTTAGTAATTAATAAGGACGCGACAGACGCTTCGGTCTATACTGCAGACATCTCTATGTCTGAACTCGATGTTATTCTAGCACTAACTGATCGAGATGAAGTAAATATTTTTACTTTAACCATAGCAAAGCTCTATAGAATACCTTTTAGATTAGCTAGGGTCAGGAACCCGAGGGTTGCAGAATTGATTAGGGAACTGGGACTTGGAGTCCCGGTAACTTCACCATCAATAATTGCTGATTTAGTCAGAAACTTCCTTGAATCTGTAGGAGCACCCACATTACTAGCTGAGTTTAACGAGTATAAAATGTACAGAGTAACAATTAGTGAAACTGATAAGGTAGTTAATAAGAAAATCGAGGAATTAAACTTACCTGAAGACATAAGAATAATACTGGTATTTGATGGAAGTTCCTTAAAACCCCCAGAAAAGAACCTTAGATTACTGAACGGCTACCAGCTCATAGTACTAACAAAGTCAACAGATGTCCTAAAGTTATTTAAGGGGTAGGGTAAATGAGTAACTCAACAGTCGTTGAAGTCTTAAGTGAGTTATTTGAGAATATACCACTAACAACCCTAATTAACATAGCAATATTCATCATTATAGTTGTCTTAGTTAGGTATCTAGTTGCATGGTTCGTAACAACCCTTGTTAGAAGGGGGCTCATATCGACAGGTACTAGAATGATACTCACGCGTATAATTGATATATTAGTAGTTATAATTATCGCTGTAGTCGTTGTTCATACAATAACTGCATCACTAACTCCATACATCATAGTCACTGTTATCGGGCTTCTCATTATCATCATGTTTTACTATGAAATTAAAGAATTTACTGCATTCATTACCATACAACTACAAAGATACGCTAAGGGAATTTGGATTGAAATATATTTACCCAATTATAGTAGCCCAATCAGGGGTAGATTAACTGAAATACAGCCATTTAATTCAGTCATTGAGGATGTCTATGGCAATAAAATATACATAGCTAATTCAGTACTCGTAAATTCACTCATTAAGGAGTTTAACCCGAGTATATTTCTAGAACTAACTGTCACATCTCATGAGTACTTGAATATTACTGAAATATTACAGACTATTAAGGAAGTAGTTTCAGGCTCTCCTTTCAGGCTGGATGAAAGCTACATGCCCATTAAGTCAATGAGTACTGCGTCAGTCTCTTTAGTTCTTAGGCTAATACCTTTATCCACACCTGTCAGAGCATCAGACCTCTATAGACTGATGAGGCAGATAAGTACGTCATTATCTCAATATAACCCAATAGTTGAGGTACTAAACATATAAGAAAAACTTTATTTTAATTAAAAACGATCAAACTACCAATTATATAACACCTGCCTCAAGTTTATACCTGCCACCTTTCCTATGTAATTCATTAATAAGTAAGTAGATTCTGTAGGTAAGTATAACGTAGTTTTCAACATAATCCTTAAGCCTCTCCTCACTAATTCTTCCAGCATAAATTTTTGGTACTTTAACATTAAGAATTTTACTTAACTCCTCAATATTTAGCAGTTCAACATTCAAGTATTTCTTAAGTTCTAGGTAGGGATTAATCAATTTACCCTCACTTAGTAGTTGTTCGTAAAACAGTCGTGTTGATCTCCTGTATATTAAATTACCTATATTAGTTGATGAAACTAATGTAAATCCTTCGTCTAGAGCCTTGGATAGTATAGATCCTACAAACTCGTCAATTTTTCTTAATTGATGCCTCCCATTTGAAATAATGTAGGTCTCCTTTTTCTCGCCATCAAAGAATGACATAGCCACTAAGTACTTGTTGCTGGGGTCTGACGAGCTGACCGCCTCAAGCGAGATAACACCTAGGGAAGGTGATGGCTTAGGCAAGTAAATTCTCATATTTGGAAAATCAATTTTCTCTAGATTTGCTATACCGTTAATGAATTTATACGCACATGATAATACTTCACCCCAATTCATTCCCTTACTAATAATTGCTGCGGCAGCATCTCTATCTATTAGCTTAATTAATGGGAACCACAATGTAGGTGCTTTCTTAAACTTTTCTAGTTCTTCCAGAACATCCTCCCATTTCAAAACTTCAAGAATACCTGAAGCCTCCGGCTCCCAGACAGCCACTGTACATGCTGGGGTCACGGTGTGTTCCACTGAGATGTCCAGCTCTCTGAATGATATCGCATACTTAGGTAATAACCTGAGTAATAACCTGACTACTGCAGCACCAATCCTCAATTCCATAGGATCTACTGCAGGATCCACCCTATAGTAGTACCCGTAAGTAAAGTCCCTGTACGTACCGTAAGTATTGACATCAAGCATAATAACCTCCTCATCATAGTAGGGAATAATTGTAGTGCCTAGTCGGGCCAACCTAACACGCTTGCTTGACTCAATTATCCACCTCACGCAGTACGGCCTCTCAGAATATTCCCCGAACCCTGACTTAGGTACTCTAATACTAACCTCAACTGCGGAGTTCAGTTTTCCTTTAATTATATCACTAATTAAGTCTGTCTTCTCACCCCACCGACTCTTAATCACCATGTAATGACCCAGTGCCTCATTAATGAAGGAGTAATTACGTCTTACAGCTTCAATTCTACTCGATGGTACTTCATAAATTACTCCCCGCTCTATTTTAACTACTACGGCTTCTGAAGAATAATCTATGGCACCTGACTGGTACTTCTCAATTAAGTCCCTACGTGAGACAGGCTCTGCTTCTGAAGCACCATCACCAATTATGACTCTCCTTACACCATAAGGTGGGCCGAATTCGTAGAAGTTTAAGCTCCTCCAAACATCGAGGCCCCGCTCACTTAGCTCTAGCCTCTCACCACTCAGTGTTCTTGCTACTTCTACTAACTTAAGGTCTTCAAGAAGTTTAAGTTCTTCATGATTCAAGGATATGCCAGCAATAACTTTAAAAAGAGCCTTAAACAGCAATGAATACTTATTCCTTCTTAATACATAGACCTTCTCCAAGGGAATTCTTGAGTAGTCCTCCACACCTCTTAGCCCATTAGAAATTATTGCCCTATCCCATGAGGACACAGGTATTATAACTGTTTCAGCCACCCCTAACTCCTTCCTCCTACCCTTCCTACCCTCTCTCTGCCAGAATTCCCTCACTTCTACGGGGAGGCCGTAGTGAACCACCCTAATTATATTACCTATATCTATGCCTTGAAGGAGGGTCCTTACAGTAAATATCATTTTTATTTTAGGTGGTGAAGCCCTTGCATATTCTTCTATCCTCTCTCTAATATTCTTAGGTACAAGGTGATGATGTACAGCAATTAAGTTCTTAAGGTCGTCACTTACGCTGTCTCTGAGCCTCCTCATCAGCCTCTCAGCAGTCTTAATACTAGGTGTAAATACCACAGTCACAAGGTCATCTCTTAAATAGTACTTAAGTAATTCTACAGGGTCTACATATGGAGATGGTACTTTAATCCCCTTAGACCTCAAGTACTCGACTATATCTAATACATAATTCTTAAATAGCTGAGGGTCCCTAGCGATCTCCTTTACCCAGTCATCAACACTATATGTCCTACAGTAGTCTAATACTAACCTTCTTATGGTTTCAATATTCTTACCGAGTACTACATAAGTACAGTTTTTTATTCTGAAAGGTTTGCCCCTAATTACTACTGTTCTTCTACCTGTTACCTCCTCTAATATTGTTGCTAGCTCTTCAGCATTACCTAACGTAGCAGTTAGCACAGCAATCTGTATACTTTCCTGCCTTATGTAGCTGTTAATTAACTCAACCATAGAAATAAGTAGTGCTGCACCCTTAGAGCCATAGAAGTCAAGCTCATCTATAACTATGAGATCTAGAAGTCTTAGGAACGGCAGTAAGTATGAGCTAGATGGCTTACTAGCTGCTCTTTTTAAGTCACTCATTAGGAATGCTGGATTAGTAATAACTATTCCTGCACTCTGGATCCTAGCACTTATGTTGGCGCTATTAAGGGAGCTAATAGATGGCCTATCTATCTTAACTACATAATTACTTGAATTAATAGCTTTACTGAAATCTTCAATTCTCTTTATCTGATCAGCTGAGAGAGCTAATGTCGGATAAATCACAAGTACTTTTTTCCTATTACTTAATGCGTGAAGCAGCCACGCCTCGGTTTTACCTGAGCCTGTACCTGAAATTAATATTATGTTATGGCCTTTCCGAAGAGCATTAATTGCTTCTAGCTGATGCTTATAGAGTTTAGCAGAAGAAACCTCCTTAGCTCTCTGCCCGCCAACACCTAACTGAGGTAGTATATCAGTAAACTTAATGTTAGTGACTTCTGGCTCTACGGCCTCATAGCACTTAACATCAGCATCTATACCAAGTTCTTCAAGTATAACAGATGTACTCACTGCCACCAATAATGACCACCCAGCTAGCTTCAGCTGGCCTCAAGTACTACTTATTAAAATGACATTTAAAGTCAGAGCCTCCATACAAATTTCTTGCTAAGTAAATAATTAACTACGAAACCTGCTACGATACCTACTAGTTGGGCAATGATTGACTGGCTTAACACTGCATAGTATACCGTATATGAAATCACCCACTGTGTAAGTAACCCTAATGCGGAGGATACATGAAATTTAAGAAACCTTCGTAGTGCACCAGGTTTTCCGTATTTTTTGAAAGTCCATATATCATTCAATATGAAGTTATTTACTACTGACGCCTCAATAGCTATAGCTGATGCGTAAGCATGCGAAATATTGAGCAAGTACCTTAGTAGTGCTAGTACACCTAGATTTACTATAGTACCTGCTGCACCAACCATAGCAAATCTGATGTAGTCTGGAGCTAGGTT
>CAYZJX010000001.1:0-3777 GCA_964479035.1 uncultured Desulfurococcaceae archaeon | reverse complement strand
CTATAGTACCTGCTGCACCAACCATAGCAAATCTGATGTAGTCTGGAGCTAGGTTAAGTACATGAAGTAGGTAATTTACTACTTCTTTAGAACTTAGCTTTGATCTTCCTTTATATCTGGTACCGAATGTATAGGGGACTTCACATATTCTACTTGCTTTTCCCTTAACAATGATCTCGAGAAGGATCTTAAAGCCTTTAGGACTCATTTGCTTCATATTAGATTCAATTACTTTACGCTTAAACATAAAGTATCCAGACATAGGGTCCTTAATTTTTCTTGCTTTAGGCAGTAGAATTCTTGCTACTAAAATAGCACCCTTAGAAATCACTTTCCTAAATAGCGACCAATTCGCCACTGACCCACCCTTTACGTAGCGTGAGGCGATAACTAGGTCACAGCCTTTTCCTAATAGTTCTTTAAACATTCTAGGAAGTACCTCCGGGGGGTGCTGCAGGTCAGCATCCATAACAGCTATTATACTCCCCTCAGACGCCCTTACACCGTCTAATACAGCTGATGAGAGTCCCAGCTTCCCAGGTCTTCTAACCACTCTTATAGGGTATTTACTTGAGAGTTTCTCAGCATAATCTGCCGTACCGTCAGGAGAATTATCATCGACAATTACAACCTCATACTTTATACCCTCTGCTCTAAGCACGCGGTCTATCCTCCTCAGTAACTCACTAATATTTTCACGCTCGTTATAAGTAGGCACTACTACACTAAGGACTTCACCGCTGTTAGTACTTCCCACCAATCACCAGCCAACCATTATGAGTTTATATGCCTTAAAATCTTATGACTGAGTGCCTCAAGTTCAGAAAGCGTGAACCACAGCTTCCCAGGCCTCCCTACTCTTAGACCAGCTGCTACAGATGCCCTAGCACAAGAACTTAGTAAGTCCATGCCCCTACCCATAAAGTAAGCAAGAACGCCAGTAAATACGTCTCCAGCACCAATACTTGAACCCTCAATACCTGGCAAAGGCCTCAACTTAATTGTCTTACCTAACTTACTGAGGTAAACGTACATATTGCCAGGACCACTTGTCTGTACGACATCAACTAGACCTGCAACACACTTACTTATTTTTAAACCCCTGCATTCCTCCGGGAACTCGTGTAATTCACCCCGAATTACATTAACTGAGCCAGCAAGAACATTAACTAAATCATAAAATCGCCGCTCATCCACAATTACCGTGCAGTATCTATCACTGCACTTTCTGACAAAACCCTGTATGTCGACAACTATATAATCCGCTATGCCACCTAACTTCGCTACTACCTCGGACGATACCTCATTAAATACTGGCGATACTATAGCTACATCAAACTTAATGCTACTGTCCGCCCACTTACTAATTAATTCCTCAACTAAGTTGTTAATGCTAGGCCCTCTCCTAGCGAGCCTTAACTTCCTTGAGCCATTACTTTCTCTTATTTCAAAAACAAATACACCATCACTTTTAGGAGCGTATACCTTATTACACATGAAAGCGTGATTAACCACATCTAGGAGTTTATAGCTATTTGTTATAACTGCTGGAGCTTCATCTAATTGCATTAAAGTAGTAGTAATGTAGTATGCTGGTCCGCCAACCCGAAGAGCACCACTACCTATTAAATCATTAGTAAAACCACCAATTACTAGTATGCTCAGTGCGTCATTCTTACTGTAACAGCGTTGCCACACTACTTACGACCCCTGAACTCTTGCTAGCGCATTCTGCTTAGTACTGCTTCATAGAGCCTGAGCAGTAGTTTTCTGCGGTCCTCCATTAGTACGATATCACTGTATCCATGAGCTACTATATTATGACTGAACGGTGAAGGTATTCCTGGAGCCTTAAATATCTTAATTTTTACTATTCCATCCTCAATCCACTTAAGTACCTTTTCAGCATCATCAACATTCATGTAGTCCTCCATAACCTCTCTGTATGCTTCTTCAAGAATCGGGAAATTGTCTAGCCTCTCAGCTATTCTCAGCAACGTCTCGGAGTTCACCTGCCTCCTACTAATACTTGTCTCCACACCCCTGTACCTCCTTAGTATCGCGAATGCTCTTTCAGCACAGTGCCTAAATCTCCTCTTAAGTATCTCGCTCCTGCGAAGAGCATATCTTAAGATTAATCTTAGGTTGCTGCTTCTGACCATGCTGAGCAGCTTAGAGACTACTTCCTGATTAACCCTTATATTTAAGGGTAGTGTCAACATGAAGCCATTATCAGTTACTGTTACTCTAACCGTGTATGAGGTTAATTTACCTAGTACATAGGCATAAGCTCTTGAAAGTGCGTCATTTGCTCTCCTACCAAGTAGTGTGTGAAATATTATATTCACTGTACGTGAGTCGTGATCCCTCCAAACTTCAACTAAGATTAACTTATCTGAGGGAACCAAACCTCCTGTGTACTCTGCCTGTTCACTAATGTACTTAACAATGTATCTAGCCGAATGTGGCTCTAATCCGTACTCCTTAATTAAAAACTTAACTGCTTTTCTAACCCCCACACTTTTAATTAACTCATGTACTGTCCTCCTAAACTTTCCTACCTCCAGTGCCGAGTCAAAAGACAAGGGTAGCATTTCAGAGAACCAACTAGGTACTGTAGGACGCTGATGCTCTACCTTCCTAACAATCACTCTGTACCCATCAGACTTAATGAACTCATAGGTTCTACCACCTAAAACAAAAACATCTCCTGGCTCTAAGTACTCAACAAATGCCTCCTCCAGGTCCCCTACATATCTGCCGTTCTCTAAGAAAACATGTACTTTAGCTTCATCAGGTATTGCACCTGAATTTAGGAAATATATCATTCTAGCAGACCTCTTCCTCCCAAAAGTTCCCTCTAATTCATCAAACCATAGCTTAGAATACACATTAACAGACTCTAGATCCTGACCATACCTCCCAGCAAGATATCTTAAGACATTTAAGAACTCACTAAATGTTAAGTCCTTGTAATTGTAGGACCTCTTCACGACCCTGTACGCTTCCTCAACCCTCCACTTCTTCTCTAAGGACATACCGACAATGTGCTGAGCTAAGATATCAAGGGATTTACGAGGTATCCTAACTTTATCTAACTTCCTCTCCATAGCTAACTTAGCCAGTACCGTACACTCAACAAGGTCATCCCTATCAACAACAATCAAGTACCCCCTGCTCGTATCATATACCTTATGTCCGGATCGCCCAACCCTCTGTATGAGCCTAGTAACACTCTTAGGACTACTAAGCAAAACTACAGCATCTATATAGCCTATATCAATCCCTAACTCAAGCGATGTTGAACTATTTTTAGAAATAAAACCATTAACTACGTAATTCCCGCTCTCTGAATCTATAATGCCGTACGCCTTACCTAATCTTACTTTCTTAATCTCCACAATTCTGTCAAAGAATATGTCACCATTTGCTAGATTAAGGAGTTCCTCTATCTCGTGAACTAGTTCACTATTACCGCTTTCTTCAGCTAGCTTAAGGTAGTAGTTCAGTAACTTCCTCAAATTGTCCCTGCGAATGTGCCTTTCACCTAGTTCCACTTTCTCCGGATTATACGCCCGCTTTATTTGTAAGCTGTAGGTACTAATACCTAATTTGATGCGAATATTCCTTAGTTTCCTACCTAAGTTAGGTATTACATCTGTATTAGTGTATCCGCGTACAGGACAATTAATCAATGATAGATCCGTTCTCCAAGACCTTATTAGATTAAGGAACTTCCTTAGATATTCGCCACCAAGTACGGCTACACCGTAAACT